>NZ_JBDTKA010000142.1:0-23508 GCF_039935575.1 Lapillicoccus sp. | reverse complement strand
CTCGGCATGGGAAAGCTCACGTTCGTCGCAGGCGTCGCTGTGGGATATGTGCTGGGGGCGCGCGCCGGACGGCAACGTTACGAGCAGATCAAGGGCCAGGCGTCCCGGCTGTGGGCCTCCGACCCGGTCCAGGACCGCGTCGGCGAGGCAACCGAGCGGGTCAAGACGCAGGCCGCACCCTTCGTCGCGGACAAGCTCGGCGACGCCGTGAAAGCGATGGGCCAACAGATCCGCGGCCAACAACACACCGAGCGGCTCCCCGAGACGCTGCACCGCGGCACCGACGGTCATCTGCACGCCGACACCACCGGGTACGGCCCGGCCGGCGACCGCCTGCCCTAACCTGACCTGGCTGACCTGGCTGACCTGCCTGAGCGCGTCAGGCGTCACAGTCCCCTGAGCGCACGCTTACCCGCCAGTAGACTGCGACATCATGAGCGTGCTCCAGATCGTGTCGGTCGTCGTCTGTGCGGCCGTGACGTTGACCGCGGTCGCGGTGTTCGTGCAGGCGATCGCCCGGTTCACGGCAACCTTCCGGCTGGGCCAGCCGGCGATGCGCACCGATGCGCCGGCCGTGCGGACGATGACACTGGTGCGCGAGTTCCTCGGGCATACCCGCATGTCGCGGTTGCCGGTGGTCGCCGTCGCGCACTGGTTCACGATGGTCGCGTTCGGGGTGCTGTTCTTCACCCTGGTGACGGCGTTCGGTCAGCTGGTCGACCCGGAGTTCGCGCTGCCGCTGATCGGGCACTGGCCCCCCTACGAGTGGGTGGCTGACCTCTTCGCGGTGGGCGGGTTCGTCGGCATCGTCGTGCTCATGGTGATCCGCCAGCAGAAGCGCCCGCGCCGATCGGACGGAGAGGGTGGCCGGCGGTCACGGTTCTACGGCTCGACCTTCTGGCAGGCCTACTACGTCGAGCTGACCATCCTCGGCGTCACGCTCTGCATCGGGATGCTGCGCGGGCTGGAGTACGCGCTGGCTCGGCAGGCGGGCGGTGAGAACAGCAGTCTGGCGAGCGTCCTCCACTTCCCGCTAACGGCGTGGATCGGGTCGTTCTTCTCCGGCCTGGACGTGGGCACTCTCGAAGCCACGATCGTGGTCGTCGCAGCCGTCAAGATCCTCATCTCCTTTGCCTGGATGATCACGATCTCGGTGACCCCGACGATGGGGGTGGCGTGGCACCGGTTCCTGGCGTTCTTCAACATCTGGTTCAAGCGCAACGCCGACGGCCGCACGGCTCTGGGAGCGCTGCAACCGATATCAGTCGGTGGCCAACCGATCGACTTCGAGCAGATCGAGGACCTCGACGAGGACGCGGCGCTCGGGGTGGGCAAGGTCGAGGACTTCACCTGGAAGGGTCTGCTCGACTTCACCACCTGCACCGAATGCGGCCGCTGCCAGTCGCAGTGCCCCGCGTGGAACACCGACAAGCCGCTGTCGCCCAAGATGTTGGTGATGACGCTGCGCGACCACGCCTACGCCAAGGCGCCGTGGTTGCTCGCCACCGAGGACGCGCGTGACTCGCTGCCCGACCTGGTAAAGCAGGCGGCTGCGGTGGGTTCGCTGGTCGGCGCGACGGGGTATGCGTCCGACTCGCCACTGTCGGCCTACAACCCGCATGGTCCCGATGCGGTGATAGACCAGGACGTGCTGTGGTCCTGCACGACCTGCGGGGCGTGCGTCGAGCAGTGTCCGGTCGACATCGAGCATGTGGACGAGATCATCGACATGCGCCGCTACCAGGTGCTGATCGAGTCGGCGTTTCCCAGTGAGCTGAACGGGTTGTTCAAGAACCTCGAGAAGAACGCCAACCCGTGGGGCATGGCGCCGCGGATGCGCCTGGACTGGGCCAAGGACCTGCCGTTCGACGTGCCGGTCGTGGGCGGTTCGGGCAGCTCGGGTGTCGAGTCGCTCACCGAGGTGGACTACCTGTTCTGGGTGGGCTGTGCCGGTGCGCTGGAGGACCGGGCGAAGCGGACGACGCGAGCGGTGGCCGAGCTGCTGAACACCGCCGGGGTGACCTTCGCGGTGCTCGGGGACGGCGAGTCGTGCACCGGCGACCCGGCCCGACGAGCGGGCAACGAGTTCCTCTTCCAGATGCTGGCTCAGCAGAACGTCGAGACGCTCAACGAGGCCGGCGCGACCGCCATCGTCGTGACCTGCGCGCACTGCTTCAACACGTTGAAGAACGAGTACCCGCAGCTCGGCGGCCGTTACGAGGTCGTCCACCACACGCAGCTGCTCAACCGGCTGGTCCGCGAGAAGCGGCTCGTTCCCGTCTCGCGGCCCGGCGATGCGTCCTCGGCGGGGGCCGCTTCTACCGCCGAGAAGGTGACCTACCACGATCCCTGCTACCTCGGGCGGCACAACGGTGTGTATGCGCCACCGCGCGAGCTGCTCGGCGCTCTACCGGGGGTGACCTTGACAGAGATGCCGCGCTCGGGCGAGAAGTCGTTCTGCTGCGGCGCCGGCGGAGCGCGGATGTGGATGGAGGAGAAGCTCGGCACGCGGATCAACACCAACCGGACCGCCGAGGCCCTCGCCACCGGCGCCGACCGGATCGCGATCGGCTGCCCGTTCTGCAAGGTCATGCTCTCCGATGGCCTGGCCAGTGCCCAGGCCGACGGTTCCGCGCGGGCCGAGGTCGAGGTCGTCGACGTCGCCCAGATGCTGCTCGCAGCGGTCCGCCGAGGAGACGAGCCAGCCACCGCTCCCGAACCCGTCTGACGTTGCCACCCCCCGCGTGAGTCTGGGCTCTAACGTGGGTAGCCACCCTCGGGTGGGCTCATCTCCAGACGCACCCCGAGCAACCGCACCGCGCGCGTCGCATCGAACCGGGCCAGCAGTGCAGCCGCCGCGTCGGCGATCTCCAACTCGGCGAAGGTCGGCTCCGGCAGAGGCGTGGACGCCGTGTGCGACTCGAACGGCGCATACCGGACCTTGAGCCCGACGCGAACGGCCGGTCGGCCCTCGGCGACGACATCCTCCAGAACCCGGTATGCCAGCGCACGCACCTCCTGCTCGACCTGCTCCCAGTCGCACAGGTTCTCCTGGAACGTCGTCTCGCGGCCGTGTCCGCGCGCGACCCGCGGCGTCGAGGTCACCGGTGAGAGGTCCCCACCGCGGGCGATCCGGCGGTACCAGGGCCCCATCGTCGGACCGAGCCGCGCGACCAAGGTTTCGGTCGGGGCCGTCGCGAGCTGCGACACGGTCCGGAAGCCGAGTGCGTCCAGCTTGGCGCTGGTCTTGCGACCGACTCCCCAGAGGGCGTCGGTCGGGCGTGACCCCATGATCTCGAACCAGGTTTCGGCGGTGATCGTGAAGACGCCCTGCGGCTTGCCGAACGAGGTCGCCGTCTTGGCCATCACCTTGGTCTGGCCGATCCCGATGGAGCAGTGTAGCCGGGTTCGTTCGAGGACGGCCGCCTGGATCGCGCGCGCCAGCGCCTCGGGGTCGTCGCCGTCCACGCCGACGAACGCCTCGTCCCACCCGAGCACCTCGACGACGGCCCCGTCTGTGGCGCCGAAGGACCGCAAGACCGTCATCACCTGCTCTGACGCCTCGATGTAAAGCGGGCCGTCAACGGGGAGGAACACCGCATCGTCGGGGAGCTTGCGCGCGGCCGTTCGCAGCGGCATACCGGAGCCGACGCCGAAGGCGCGGGCCTCGTAGGACGCGGTCGAGACCACGCCGCGTTGGGTCGGGTCACCCCTTCCTCCGACGACCACCGGGAGGCCCGCCAGAGAAGGGTCGCGAAGCACCTCGACGGCCGCCACGAACTGGTCCATATCAACGTGCAGGACCCAGCTCGAGGGCATGGGCGGTCAGGCGGTCGGCACCGTGCAGGTGCTCGTGCTCGGGTTGATGTTGGCGACCACCCATCCCGACGGCTGCCGCACGAGGATAATAGTCACCTTCATCAGGCCTGTGGGCTTCGTGAGCTGAACCCCGGTGTCCGTCTTGACGTCGTAGGAGTTGTTCAGGCTGCAGTCGGTCAACGTGGCCGTGGATCCCGCCAGCACGACCGCGGTGACGTTGGTCGTGATTTCACCGGCCGCGTGCTGGCCCCTTGCCTTCTGTTGCGCAGCATAGTTGCTGATCTGACTGAAGCCTTGGGGGGAAGCCACCGTGGCGGCGTTGGAGAGGTCGACGGTGTTGGTGCCCAGGCTCTGCGCCCGGAAGACCCAGTACGCGTCATAAGCCTTCACGACGGCCGACTGGTCGGCCGACAGGTTCGCGGGGCGATATCCGGTCTTGACCGACAGAGGTGAAACCGCGCCGGTCGCCGTCGCGGTGGGGGCCGTGGTCGTCGGCCGACCGCTGGTCGTGCTCGGCGTCGCCGCGCTCGTGCCCGAGGTGATGACGGTGTCGCTGTCCGAAGTCACGCGCGGCGGTGGGGGCGGCTGCGAGCTGCACGCACCAGCCGTCAGCAGAACGCCGACGATGGCCGCAGCCAGCGAGCTGCGGCGCCGTCCAGCGCTCACCATTCCGGTCACGCCCAACCACACCCACGGCCGTGCGCGCAGAGACGTCACCTCGGTCACCCGCGCAGTTTAGGCATAACTGCACGTCCACGGTCGCCAGCCAGCTTCAGCTGAGACCCACGCTCTTGAGGAAGTCGGTGGCCACCGCCGACGGGTCCTTGTGATCCACGGTGTAGGCCTTCGTCATCGACACGAGCGCGTCGGTGGTGAGCTTGGCCGACACCGCATTGAGGGCGGCTGTGACGGTGGGGGTCACCTTGCTCTTGTTCAGCAGGGGCACGACGTTCTGGGAGCCGAACGATCCCTTGGGGTCATCGAGCACGACGAACGTCGCAGGATCCTGGTCTGAGCTGGAGGTGAAGATATCGGCGGCTTGCACCTGCCCGTTCTTCAGGGCAGCCGCCAAGGCGGTGGACGAGGAGAACGGCTGAAAGCCTTTGGGCACGAAGTTGTAGTCGTTCTTCAGGGTCGTCAGACCCGGTTCCTTCGTGGCGAACTCCGAGAAGCCGCCGAACGTAATCTCGCTCTGGTGGGCGACCAGGTCGCCGATCGCCTTGGCTCCCCACTTGTCGGCGTTGGCCTTGGTGATGGTCACCGTGTCCTTGCTGGTGGCCGCGGACTTCTCCAGGACGGTGAGGTCGGCTGGAAGCGCCTTCTGCAGGGCGCTGTAGGTGGAGTCGGCGTCCTTGTTCGGGTTGCTGCCCGCGAGTTTCGACAACAGGGCGCCGGTGAACTCGGGGATGACGTCGATCGAACCGTCCTGGAGAGCCTTGATGTAGACATCGCGAGCTCCGATGTTGTTCTTCATGGTGACGGTAACGCCCTTGTCCTTGAGCGCCTGGGCGTAGACCGCCGCGAGAACGACGGACTCCTCGTAGTTGGCGGATCCGACGACGACGGCACCGGAACCACTCGAGGCGGTCGACCCGCCGCCTGCTGTGCTGGTGGGGTCGGAGCTCGCTCCGCAGGCGGAGAGAGCGAGGGTGGCCGATATGGCGGCGGTGAGCAGGATCGCGCGTTTCATACGAGGGCTTCTCTCTGGTCGTCGGCACGGTCTTGCGGGTTCTGCGACGCTCCAGCGTTGTCGCGACCCGCGGTGGTAGTGACAACCGGACGGTTGTCGCGGAACTTCCCGGTCAGGCCGGGTGAGACGACGGCGCGCTGCAGCAGGGCCAACAGGCCGTCGACGAGCAGGGCGAGCAGCGAGACGAGGATCGCGCCCCCGGCCATCTGGGCGTAGTCGTTGCGGGCCAGCCCGTCGATGAGGAAGCGACCGAGTCCTCCGAGGCTGATCGACGCCGCGATGGTCGCGGTCGCGATCACCTGCAACGAGGCGCTGCGAACTCCGGACAGCAGCAGCGGGAGCGCGCAGGGCAGCTCCACCTTGCGCAGGATCTCGGTCCCCGTCATCCCCATCCCCCGGGCCGCGTCCCGGGCCGCCGGGTCGACCTCGGTCAGACCGGCATAGGTGCCCGACAGGATGGGTGGGGCGGAGAGCAGGATGAGCACGATGACACTGGGGATGACGAACGCGAGGTTGCTGCCAATCCGCGGTCCGAAGTACATGGAAAGTGCGAACAGCAGACCGAGTGACGGGACCGCTCTGACTGAGTTGGCGAGGGTGACGGTCCACTTGGCCCGTCCGCTGTGCCCCACGACAATTCCGAGGGGCACGGCGATGATGATGGCCAACAGCAGGCTGACGAGCGAGTAGCCCAGATGCTCCACGGTGCGGGTGGGTATCCCGTTCGGTCCGCTCCAGTGCGCGGGGTCGAGTAACCACTTCCAGATAGAGGTCAGCACGTCGTCACGTCCTCACGCGCTGCCACGGGGTGGCGGCCCAGCTGCCGGCCCGGATCGCCACGTCGAAGAGCAGCGCGAGCAACAGGCATCCGACAATGCCGACGAAGACCTCGAGCGGGAAGTTTCGCTGGTAACCCTCGGTGAGGAAGAACCCCAGCTGTGGGAACCCGACCAGCGACGCGACGCTGACAATGCTGACGTTGCTGACCGCAGCCACGCGCATCCCTGCGGCGATGACTGGCACGGCCAGCGGCAGCTCCACGCGGACGAAGCGGCGTAAACCCTTGAACCCCATCGCGGTCGCGGCCTGCCTCGTCGCGTCCGGCACGGCACCGAGACCGTCGGCGACCGTGCGTACGAGCAGGGCCACCGTGTAGATCGTCATCGCGACGTAGACGTTGGCGGCGTCGAGGATGCGGGTGCCGAGGACCAGCGGCATCAGGATGAACAGCGCCAGGCTGGGGATCGTGTAGAGCAGCCCGCTCACCGCGATGATCACGCCGTAGAGACGTGTGTAGCGCCGGGCAGTCCACCCCAGTGGGAGCGCGATGACCAGACCCACGAGCAGCGGCACACCCGAGAGCAGTGCGTGCTGCCAGGCATATGAGAGGATCTGCCCGATGTGGTCCGAGACCCAGGTCACGCGACGACCTCGTCGATCTCGGGCGGTCGCTCGCTCTGCTCGATTGCCGTGAGCACCTCGTGGCCGCGCACGGTCCCGCGCAGGGCCCCTGAGGCGTCGACCACGACCCCCCGTCGCGAAGGAGAGGACAGCGCCGCATCCAGCAGGTTGCGCAAAGGACCGTTGGAGCGCGCCACAGTGCCTCCCCGCGCCAGGGAGCCGCGCTCGATCGCCGAGGTGAGCCGAGCTGGTTCGACCCAACCAAGCGGGTGCCTTTCCGAGTCGACAACGAGGAGCCAGGCATCGGTGGTGGCCGCCTTGGCGTGCTCGGCGCTCGAGCCCAGGTCGACGGTGATCTCCTTGTAGACAGGGAGGTCAGGAGCCGCCACGAAGCCCAGGGCGCGATAGCCGCGGTCTCGGCCGACGAAGTCGGCCACGAAGTCGTCGAACGGATGCGAGAGCAGGTATGCGGGATCGGCCACCTGAGCCAGGTGTCCACCAACACGCAGGACCGCGACCTGGTCGCCGAGCTTGATCGCCTCGTCGATGTCGTGCGTGACGAACAGCACGGTCTTGCCCAGATCCGCCTGCAGCTCGAGGATCAGGTCCTGCAGCTGCTCGCGTACGACGGGGTCAACGGCGGAGAACGGTTCGTCCATGAGCATGACGGGCGGGTCAGCGGCCAACGCCCGAGCCACGCCCACGCGCTGCTGCTGACCCCCAGAGAGCTGGCTGGGGTAGCGGTGGGCGTAGCTGCTATCCAAGCCGACGCGTTCGAGCAGCTCCATGGACCGAGTCTGGGTGCGAGGCCGGTCCCAACCGAGCAGCCGCGGCACGGTGCCGATGTTGTCGATGACCGTGCGGTGCGGGAACAACCCCGCCGCCTGAATGACATAGCCCATCCCCCGCCGCAGCTGCGCAGGGTCCATCGAACCGGTGTCCTGGTCGTCGAGGCTGATGGCGCCAGAGGTCGGTTCGATCATCCGGTTGACCATGCGCAAGGTCGTGGTCTTGCCGCAGCCCGAGGGTCCGACGAGCACCGTGATCTGGCCGGTGGGTGCCTCCAAAGAGAGGTCGTCCACGGCCGTGGTGCCGTCGGGGTACTGCTTCGAGACCCCGTCGAAGCGAATCATGCGACAAACCTAGGCGAGCGGACCGACATCGGCGCGGTAGCGGAGGCGTCTGTCAGATAACGGTGGCGACCCCACCGGCCGCGGCGCTCGCCCCCAGCTGCTCGAGCTCGGTCGGAGGCCGACCTTCCGGGCTAGCCCCGACGGCTTCTCGCAGGTACCCGCGCAACAGCTGGTCCCAGGTCCCCGACCGACGCAGCATCGCGTGGTTCTCTCCCTTCATACCCACGAACGAGGCGGTCCTGTCCTGTGCCTGGAGCGACTCCACCGCCTCGCGACTGGCTCGCGCGGAGGTGACGCGGTCCGGGATCCCGTGCACGAAGAATGTCCGAAGCCCTGCGTGCGAACGCATCTCGGGCAGCACCACCCACGGCGCGAGGCCGATGACGTCGCTCACCCGTGCGTCATCGGCGACGGCGAGCGCCACCCGCCCGCCCATCGAGTGCCCGACGAGCACGATCGGCAGGCCCGGGTATGCCGCTGCGATGTCCTCGAGCGCGGCCCGGGTGTCGACCACCGGGCTGGCCTTGGCGCCGTTCCAGCCCCGGACGGTGTAGCGGATCATCGCGACCGCGAACTGGTCCCGACCGGCGAGACGCGCCGCTCGCGCGAACGGGCGCATCCGCAGGACCGCCAGGTTCGACCACTTCGTCGCCTGTTCGCTGTCCGCCTGCCCACCGTGCAGGAGCAGCACTACCGTCGTGGGGGCGCCGGGCCGGTGCGTCCAGCGAAGGTCCCAGCCCACCGGGATACTCTGGCTCTGGTTCCTGGGAGTCTGCTGGATGTCAGCCGTCAGCCCCGCGTCAGACGTCCGAGCGAACGAAGTTCTTGAACGACCGACTCGCAGTCGGGCCCCGCTGGCCCTGGTAGTGCGAGCCATACTTGGCACTCCCGTAGGCGTTCTCGACCGCGCTGGAGAGGCGGAAGAAACAGAGCTGCCCGACCTTCATCCCCGGCCAGAGCTTGATGGGCAGGGTTGCGACGTTGGACAGCTCGAGCGTGACGTGACCCGAGAACCCCGGGTCGACGAACCCGGCCGTCGCATGGGTGAGCAGCCCGAGCCGTCCCAGGCTGGACTTGCCTTCGACTCGCGCCGCGACGTCGTCGGGCAGCGTGATCGTCTCGAGGATGGAGCCGAGCACGAACTCCCCCGGGTGCAGGATGAACGGCTCGCGCGAGGCGACCTCGACCAGTCGGGTCAGGTCGGGCTGATCCTCGGCCGGGTCGATATAGGGGTACTTGTGGTTGTCGAACAGCCGGAAGTACTTGTCCAACCGCACGTCGACGCTAGACGGCTGAAGCATCTCCGGGTCCCACGGGTCGAGCACGACCCGTCCGCCGTCGATCTCGGCGCGGATGTCCCTGTCGGAGAGCAGCACGCTGGGAAGGGTAACGCGTGCGCCAGGCGCCGGTCCGGACCGACCTCGCCGATTCGGTATGCTGCCTGTCGCGTTGCCGGAGCCGCCCTCGTCGGGGCTCTCGGTGGCCGCGCGGGCGTAGCTCAATGGTAGAGCGCCAGCTTCCCAAGCTGGACACGCGAGTTCGATTCTCGTCGCCCGCTCCACCCCCGAGAAGCCTCGGTTGCATGCTGATAGATCACTGTTTCACGCATCGTCGAATGCCCCATGCGGTCCATCAGCTCGCGTGTCGACGCGCCCGACTGCGCGACGAGGTGGTTCCCCGTATGCCGCAGATCATGGAAACGAAAGCCCGCGGGGAGACCGGCGGCACGGACCGGTGGACGAGGTGGATGCCGCTCAAACAGGTGATGCACTGCACGTCGTTACGGCCCGAGCCAGGGCAAGAAAGGACCGGCCCCTCGCCACTTCCAAGATATAGCGCACGTGGGGTCTTGCGGCAAGCCCCCGCTCAGGCTTCAGACTGCTCGACGGTGGCCCCCACAGGGGCCCCGAGCAGGGAGGTTGAGATGCACGAAGCAGGCGGTGTCGGCAGCGATCCAATGGGTCTGATGCTGGGCGGGAAGTTAGCGCTGGCTAGGGTCGATGTCGCAGTGGTGGAGCGGCATTCGACGCCTAAACCAGCAGCCGCCCGCGCAGGAGTACTTCAGTCGCGACCCCCGGAGGCCTTCGACCAACGAGGCATAGTTGCGAGATCCTGGGTTCGACTCTGTTGGGGACGCGCATGAGCGAGCTCAAACCCTTTGATGTCTACCAGTCAGGAATCCTGTTGCATGGCACAAAAGTGGACCTCGCGGCGGGCGATCACTTGGTGCCCGGACACGAGTCAAATTTCGAGGAGGGGCGGACGGCGAACCACGTCTACGTGACGGCCACCCTGGACGCCGCAACCTGGGGGGCCGAGCTCGCGGTGGGCGCGGGGCGTGGTCGGATCTACATCGTGGAGCCGGCCGGCACCCTCGAAGACGATCCGAACGTCACAGATAAGAAGTTCCCCGGCAACCCGACTCGGTCCTATCGCACTCAGGAACCGGTGAGGATTGTCGGTGAACTCTTGGACTGGGTCGGCCATTCGCCCGAGCGGTTGCAATCCATGCGGGACGGGCTGGCCGACCTGAAGCGCCGTGGCCTCGCGGTCATCTACGACTGACCGCTTCACCCGGTGGGGATCGGCCGTCGGCGACGATTCTGCAAGCCCCGTGCACATGCCCAGGGCCCGGCCGGGACCAGCTTCGAGGACAGGAGGATGCATCTGTGTCGCACATATGACGCTTCGATCATGTTGGGATCACTGTCGCGGACCTCGACGCGGTGACCGCGTTCTTCGTCGGGCTGGGTCTCATTGTTGAGGGCACCCGCATGTTCGTGGAGGGCGAGTTCCTGGACACCGTCATCGGCATTCCCAACTCCCGCACCGAGATCGTCATGCTGCGCCCGCCCGACGGAGGCACTCGGCTGGAGCTGTCCAGCTTCATACGGCCTGACCACCAGCCCGGATCGACAGTGGCCATGGCCACCGAGTTGGGGCTGCGCAACGTGGCCTTCGAGGTCGACGACCTCGACGCAGCCGTCGACCGGCTGGCTACGGACGGCTACGCCCTGGTCGGAGGCGTCGGGCAGTACGAGCACATGTGGCGCATGGCCTACGTGCGCGGTCCGGAGGGCATCATCGTGTCCCTGGCTGAGCGGATCGGTTAACGCCCACGGCGGTGACCGTCGACGGGAACGTCCCCACATGCCGCTGACCGGTCGTGTTGATGAGCGTGCAAGCAAGCCCCGGGGTGATCGAGTCATCGACCGGAGTGCGCCTTTAGCGAGTGCCGTTCGCAGAGGCCCACGTTACGGTGCTAGCCATGCCGGAATTGCCCAGCACATCGCTTCGAGCGCGCACCGCCGCCGACCTTGATGTCTTGTTCAGTATGGCCGCGGATCTGGACACCTGGGAAGAGCGAGGCCCCGGGGCTCCAGCGCCTCTTACCCGGGAAACATTCGATGCGCGGCTCGCACGCGGCGCCGAGAGCGAAGCACCCGAGGCCACCGTGACCTTCGTGGTTGACGTCAACGGCACTGCCGTCGGCGCCGCGTCTCTATTCAACTTCGACCCGTTCGCTCGCCACGCCGAGGCCGGAATCAGCTTGGTACCCGACGCCCGGGGTTGCGGCGTAGGGACGGCAGCCATCGCCCAACTCGTCCGGTTCGGGTTCGTACGCCGCAACCTCCGCCGAATCCACCTCCAGGCGATCGCATCCAACACAGGCGCTGTTCGGGCGTACGAAAAGGCAGGGTTCGTCGTCGAGGGGCGGCAGCGTCAACATGCCTGGGTCCGAGGGACCTACGAGGACATTGTCCTGATGGGAATCCTGCGCTCGGAGCAGACTCAGAACACCTGAGGCTGTCCTTCATTACCTAGGCTCTTGCCGCGTTGAGGGCGGCGACGCTGAGCCCGATCATGCCGCGTTGCGCGCGTGGTCGGGCCTGCCACCGGTAGGTGATGTCGGGGTCGCCTGCTTGGCTTCTCTGGTGCACACCGTGGTCGCTGGAATCCTCATCGCGGGAGGTCGGGTGCTCCTCACTCTCCGCAGCGCGGAGCGTTGCGCCTACCCGAGCACTTGGGCTCTGCCGGGAGGGCACGTTGAGCCGGGCGAGCTGGAGGCCGAGGCTCTTCGACGGGAGTTGCGCGAGGAGCTCGGCATCGACGTCCTCGGCTGCGACGACGCGCCCACCTCCCGCGTGCACCTCACCGCCGGTGGGCCCAGCGCGGAGCTGCACTTGAGCACCTGGCGGATCAGGACGTGGAGGGGTCAGCCGAGCAACCTGCTCAGGAATGAACACGACCGCATCGCGTGGTTAGGCGCCGGCGAGCTGGGTGGGCTGCCCTGGGCGCACCCTGAGCACCGGCAGATGCTGCAGGACATGCTCAGCCGCCCCCAGGACTGATCCATCCTGGCGAGGGGTCGACGGGAACGTCCGCACATCTATGCCGCTGAGGGATCGGCTCGATCGGGACACGCACCGGGTACCTCCCTCCCGGCCCCGGCGATCTCATCGCCACGGACTTTGACACTGGGACCATGAGCGCGGGTGATATCTCCCTCGCCGCCAGCACAGCCGGTTCAGACGTGATCGAGGTCGTGTATCACAGCCGCACCCACGGGAACGTGGACGCGACAGTATCCAGCGGACACTTCGCCCTCTGGTTCCCCGGCGACGAACTCATCAACGCTTCAAGCCATGGAGTCGACGTCGAAGTGACCTACCGCGACGGCAGCACCAACACCAGCCGGCTCGCGCTTTGAACCGGGTTGCCACCGATCACGGGATTCCGCAGGCCGCTCGTGTGTTACTCGCGATCACCGCGAAGTCGGCACTCGGGGTCAGCACCAGCACGATCGCCACTGCCATGAACGTCCAGGAGACTCATGCGTGACCGTACCGGCGACCAACTCGAGTATGGGAGACAAGAGCGGTCCGCTCGTCCGAGTTTTGCCGCGTTGCGGGCGGCCACGCTCGCCCGGATCGGCCGCTCTCCGCGCGATCGTGCCGATGAACAGACGTGAGGAGCGAGGTTGGTTCTCGCGCGTGCGGGACACAACTCGCGATTCGCGGGTGGCTATTCTCCTCGCCATGAACGTCGTTCACCGGAGTTCGTCGAGGAGGGCGAAGTCGCTGGTGTCGTGCTTGCCCACCCCGAGGGGTGGGTGCTGGGTCTTCGTTTGCGCACGCGAGTGCCTGGACAGCCGGCTCTTCAGGGCTTCGATCTCCTCTCACTGAGTGTTAAGGATCGCGTCGAGTTGGAGGCGGTCAAGGCACGAGCGACGAGCCTCGGTGGTCGGGTGAGTGACATCTTTGACCGCGGCACAGACGGCCCGGGACTTGACGTGTTCGATCCTGATGGCACGGCGATTCGCTTCCTCGCTCCGGGGACGCCCGAGGCAACGGGATTCGTAGGCGTCGAGTTTCGGCAGGGCAGTCCACCAACTTTCTACAACGAGCGGCGGGTCTGAGCGACACGTTCGCTCGTACCGCAATCCGTGCAACCAACGTGTGTCCATCGGTGACCGTCTGGCCACCTCCCGCGAGCAGGACAGGTCGTCGGTTCGGAGGGCTACACCCCTCGCGGCGGGTACACCGCTCCGAACAGGAACTCGAGCCGACTCGCGTGGCGCTGGCGGGATCGTCGAAGACACCGCCTGACATCAGTCCTCGGGGAGGTGGATGACCCGGTCCAACCGCCCGATCAGCTCCTGCAGGTCCGTTATGGCGGCTCGCGGGTCGTCCTCGAAACGTTGCGTCGCGACCGTCATCAAGGCCCCGACTGCCGCTCCGGCGTAGAGCCGCACGTCCGGATCGTCGACGGCCCGTCCCGACCGGACCGCGACCGCCTCTGTCAACAGCTCGATCGGCCGGGTGATCTCGGCCATCATGCCTTTGCGCAGCTCGGGAACCGACTGAATCAGGACGTTCCGGGTGAGCTCCAGCTGGAGCCGATCGTCGGGCATCTCCTGGAACGTGCGTCGGACGGCGTACTGCAGCGCCTGAATCGGGCTGAGCTCCTCCGGAGCGTCGATCATCATCTGGAACGTCTCGGTGTCGACGAGGTCGGTGAGCACCGTCTCGTCCTTGGTGGCGAAGTAGCGGAAGAACGTGCTCGGCGAGACTTCGGCCGCCGCAGCGATTTCCTCGACGGTTGTCTGGGCGTAGCCCTGCTCCTTGAACAGCCGCAAAGCGTGGTCCTGGATGGCGGCCTTGGTCTTGGCCTTCTTTCGCTCCCGCAGACCCAGCACCGGCAGGTCAGTGACGGCCGCTTTGGCCCGCGGAGGAATCTGCGGCATGTGGCGATTCTGCCGTCTTCTCGAGCAGAGGTCCGGCCGCCACCTCGGGCGACCCCATATCGCGGCCGTCCGGGAGCCTGCTCCAGACCAGCAACGCCCCGAACAGGCAGACAGCGGCACTTACCCACATGGTCGCGGACAAGCCGCTGACGAAGGCGGCCTGCACGGCGGCCACGAGCGACAACGACCCGGTATGCGTGGCCGCCGCCACCCCAGTGGAGACGTTCTGACCCAAGGCCGCGGCGAGCTCCGGGGGGACCCCGGCGGTCGGCAGGCTCGCCCGGTAGATGCCGTTGAGCAGCGCGCCCAAGACCGCGATGCCCGCGACGCTGCCGACCTGGCGTAGGACCTGCACGAGGGCCGACCCTGTGGCGGCGCGCTCGCGGGGCAACGCTCCGAGAGCGGCGTTCTGGCCGCAGAACAACGCCCCACCCACGCCGGCTCCGACCACAAAGGTCCACACCCCGGTCACCGCGTAGGAGCTTCCCACCATCACGCGGGTTCCGAGCACGAACCCGAGGGCGCCCACGACGAACCCGGCTACACCGAGAGCCTTCGCCCCGAACCTCCGCAGCGCCACCATTGTCAACCGCAGACCCACGAAGAGTCCCACGACCATCGGGACTGATCGCAGGCCTGTCCCCAACGCATCCACGCCGAGAACCCCGCGCAGGTACTGAGGCACCACGAACATCGCGCCGAAGAACGCCAGACTCGCGACGGCCGCCGTGAAAGCACCCCACCGGAACGCCGGCTCACGCCACAGAGCGAGGTCCACCACCGGTTCGTACCCGCGGTCACCGCGCTGTGACCGGACGAAGCCGGCGAGCAGGGCAAGCCCGCCGACCAGTCCAGCCAGGACTACCGGGTCGCGCCAACCACGTTCCGGTCCTTCGATGACGCCGTATGTCGCGGCCAGCAGACCTGCCGAGGACAGGCCGATGCCGACCGGGTCCAAGCGGCGACCCCGGGCGCCGGTCGACTCCGGAAGGAACGCCGCGACGGCTCCTAGCGCGAATGCGACCACCGGCAGGTTGACGAAGAAGACCGATCCCCACCAGTAGTGCTGGAGCAGCACACCCGCGAGAATCGGCCCGAGCGGCAGTCCGATCATCGTCGAGACACTGAGCATCGCAATCGCCTTGGTGCGCTCCTGCGGTTCGAACAGGACGACGACCGAGGACATGGCCAGCGGGATGAGGATGGCCGCGCCGGCCCCGAGCAGGATACGGGCGGCGACCAGGCTGAGGGCGCTGGTCGCGAACGCGCACCAGGCCGAACCGATACCGAAGATCCCGAGGCCGAGCAACGTGAAGCGCTTCCGCCCGTATCGGTCCCCGAGCAGGCCGGCCGGGAGCAGCAGCGCACCGAGCATGAGCAGATAGCTGTCCGCGAACCACTGGAGCTGAGCGCTAGAGGCGTCCAGGCTGACCGCGATGTCAGGCAGAGCCACATTGAGGATGGTGGTGTCGAGCCCGATGACGAGCAGCGTGACGGCGGTAGCGGCGAGAGCCCACCACCGACGGGTGTCGTGTCGCTCGTGAGAGTCGCTTGGTTTTGACTGTGACACACAGATGATAGTGACTATCACAATTCAGGTTGTCAAGCCCGACCACTCACCCCGGTTGGCGCCTCGCCCGCGCCGACTGGACTCCGGCCTTGACCAGGGCGAACGGCAGCAGCAGTGTGGCGACGGCCGTGACCAGCCACACGATGAGCGTGGCCAGAACCCACGTGGTCGCGCCGCGGATCTGCAACGAGTCACCGACGAGGCTGGCGGCCACCAGCGCCACGAACGTCGCCACGAGGCCGACCCCGCCCAGGAAGGCCCGGGCGTTGCGCGCGGCGAACTTCGCCAGGAACGGCGCCACAACGCTCTGCACCACGGCGTAGACGACGACGGTGATGACGAAGCCCCCGAACGAGACCGTCATGTCGTCGAGGATCAGATGCGCGGCGAGCAGGCCGAGCGCGGCCGCCGCCAGGAAGATGGCGGTACGCACCACGATCCGGATCATCAGGCGTCCTTCGGCGCGGCACGCTGGGTGCGCCACCGCCAGAGCGTCGTGACGAGGATCGCACCGGCCAGCGACCCGATGAGGCCGACGATGAGCATGGCCCGAGCATAGGACGGGTCCGGCGGGTGCGGCCTATTTCACGCACGGTATGCCGCCGCCCGTGATGGCGGTCAGGTCAGTCGGCGCGGGAGCACCCGTGCCCGGGACTACGGGGGGAACAGACGTCGGGGTATGCGTCGTCGTTGTGGGCCTGCTCGCTGTCGCGGTGGCGCTCGAGGTCGAGCCCGGGCCGCCCAGCAGGTGTGCCACAACCGCGTGGATCTGGGCGAGATCCACCACGTTGATATCCTCGCCGGACGAGTCCGTGCCGAACGAGGCGATCGGCAGCGTGTAGAACGTCACGTTGCCGCCGGCCATCTGCTGTGCGTCCGACGCGAAGTCGAGCAGGTTCAGGCCTGAGTCGATCGCCGTGTTCTGCTTCGTCACGTCGATGATCTGGCCAAGCTTGACCGGGTTCGCCAGGGTGCCGGCCTGCTTGAGCTGGGTGGCCAGGGACACGATGAACGCCTGCTGGCGTCGTTCGCGGTCGAGGTCGGTGAAGTTGTAGCGGTCATACAGGTCGCGGCGCTGGCGGACGAACGCCACCGCCTGAGAGGCGTCGATCTGTTGTTGTCCTGCAACGAAGTTCGCACCCGAGTACGAGTCCTTGGTCGGTTCGTTGACGCATACGGTGATCGGTTGCACCACCTGGGCGAGCTGGTAGAACGCGACCATGGTCACCTCGACGAAGTGGTCGATGTGCACCCCGCCAAGAAATGCCTCGACCGTCTGGACCTGCGCGAGCCGCCCCGCGTCACGCGACTTCTGCTCGCGCCGGACGGTGCTGAGGGACGCATCGCCGGCGAGCTCACGTGAGGCGGCGGCATACGCGAGCCCGTATGCCTGTTTGATCTTGCCCTTGCACTGGCTGTCGGGGCAGCCGGTCAGGGAGACATAGTCGTCACGGGGGATCGAGATCTCGGTGGCTCGGCTGCCGTCCCCTGGGACGTGCAGGAGCATCAGCACGTTGGAGTTGAGGCCGCCGTCGCTGGCGTCGCCCGCGTGCAGCGCGTCGTAGATGTCCTGAGGCAGCGGGTTGCCGTTCTCGTCCACCCTGCTGTCGAGGCCCATCACCAGGATGTTGGTGTTCGTCTTCGGACCCGAGGTCGCGGTCCCCGTCAGTGCGTCAGAGGCCCCACCCGACGGCAGCAGTGCGTCCGAGGTGACGATGCCGTGGGTGAGGCTGACGTACTGGTAGCCGACGTAGCCGACGACGAGCGCCAGCACAGCGACGACCGAGACGACGGCAATGCGGCGGCCTCGGTGAGATGTCCGGCGGGCATCATGAGCGTGATGGTGGGGCCGGGGAGAAGGGGGTAGCACCTCAGCAGGGTGTCGACCGAGTCTGGGCGTTGACTGCATGTTGCCCGGGACACCCCACGGGTTCTCCTCTCCGCCTTGCGCGGGTTACCGATCGGTAGCATGATGGAGTTACCGGTGGGTAACCGTATGTTCCGGGGCGTCACGACGCACCCGGCAGAGCGCAAAGGACCGACGATGGGCCACTACAAGAGCAACGTTCGCGACCTGGAGTTCAACCTCTTCGAGGTGCTCGGTCGTGGCGACGTCCTCGGTCAGGGCGCCTACGAGGCGGTCGACGAGGACACCGCCCGCGAGATGCTGCACGAGGTCGCCAGGCTGGCCGAGAACGAGCTGGCTGCGAGCCTGCTCGACTCCGACCGCAACCCGCCCGTCTACGACCCCGCCACCCACAAGGTGGCGATGCCTGCATCCTTCAAGCGCTCCTACCAGGCCTACGTCGACTCGGGCTTCTGGGCGATCGACGTGCCGGCCGAGCTCGACGGCACGGTCGTCCCGCCGTCACTACGCTGGGCGATCAACGAGCTGATCCTCGGCGCTAACCCGGCCGTCGGCATGATCGCCTCGAGCTACTCGTTCGCCAAGCTGCTGTACATCCTGGGCAACGACGACGACAAGAAGCTGGCCCGCCTGATGGTGGACCGCGGCTGGGGCGCGACGATGGTCCTCACCGAGCCGGATGCCGGTTCCGACGTGGGCGCCGGGCGCACCAAGGCCGTCCAGAACCCCGACGGCACCTGGAACATCACGGGCGTCAAGCGGTTCATCACCTCGGCCGAACACGACCTCTCGGAGAACATCATCCATTTCGTGCTGGCGCGTCCGGAGGGTGCTGGTCCGGGCACCAAGGGCCTCTCGCTGTTCATGGTCCCGAAGTTCCATGTCGACCTCGAGACCGGTGAGCTCGGCGAGCGCAACGGGGCCGTCGTCACCAACCTCGAGCACAAGATGGGGCTGAAGGTCTCGACCACCTGCGAGGTGACCTTCGGTGACTCCACGCCGGCCGTCGGCACACTGCTCGGCGACACCCACGACGGCATCGCCCAGATGTTCCGCGTCATCGAGCACGCGCGGATGATGGTCGGCACCAAGTCGATTGCCACCTTGTCGACGGGTTACCTCAATGCTCTCGAGTACGCCAAGTCGCGGGTCCAGGGCGCCGACCTGACCCAACAGGCCGACAAGACCGCCCCGCGGGTCACCATCACCCACCACCCCGACGTGCGCCGCTCGCTGATGCTGCAGAAGGCCTACGCCGAGGGCCTGCGCGCTCTCGTGCTCTACACCGCGACCCAGCAGGACCTGGTCGACCAGGCCCAGCTGCGCAGTGGCACCGAGGAGCTCGAAGCCGACTCACCCGCACACCTAGCCAGCCGCGTCAACGACCTGCTTCTGCCGGTGGTCAAGGCACTCGGCTCCGAACGCGCCTGGGTTCTGCTCGGCACCGAGTCGCTCCAGACCTTCGGGGGTTCAGGGTTCCTGCAGGACTACCCGATCGAGCAGTACGTCCGGGACGCCAAGATCGACACCCTCTATGAGGGCACGACGGCGATCCAGGGCCTGGACTTCTTCTTCCGCAAGATCGTGAAGGACCAAGGTGTCGCAATCTCCCACCTGGCCATGCAGATTCAGGAGTTCGCCAAGGACCTCGGCACTGGCTCCGGTGGCGACGGAACGCTTGACCGCGACCGCGAGCTGCTCGCGCAGGCCCTCGACGACGTGCAGTCGATCCTGGGATACGTCGGCGGCGAGGCCTTCAAGTCCGACCCACGGATGGGAGGCGAGATCCGCAACATCTACAAGGTCGGGCTCAACACCTCCCGCCTGCTGCTGGCGGCCGGGGACCTCGTTGTCGGCTGGCTGCTGCTGCGCCAGGCCGAAGTCGCTCACACCGCGCTCGTGTCACGGGGGGACGCCCTGTCGGCGAAGGACCGCGACTTCTACACCGGCAAGGTGGCTGCGGCGCAGTTCTTCGCCCGAACCGTCCTACCGAAGCTCTCCGCCGAGCGCGCCATCGCCGAGGCCACCGACGACTCGATCATGGACATTCCGGAGTCGGCCTTCTGAGCTGCCGGCTCGACCGTCCCGGCACCTCCCGCTGCAGGCGGCACCTCAGCGATCGACGCGGGCTCCACCGCCGCCAGCGAGCTTGAGGACCTCAGCCTTGGTCGCCATCAGGGGCAGGTCAGGGGTCCGTTCGTGGATCGCACGAGCCACGTCCCGCACATGCGGCTCGGACGGGAGCGCTCGGTCGGGGTGCAGAGTTCAGTCGGTCGGGCCTGAGTTCTCCTCGGCGTCAGCGGCCCCTACCGACCGTCAGCGTCGGATGGTCTTCGGTGCAAAAGGTTTGCAATCGATTGCAGACTTCAGGCAAACCGATACTCGACGACGAGGCGCGGAGGACGGCATGGCGGTGAAGATCCGCGACGTGGCAAGAGTGGACCTGCTGCTGCATGTCCTCGCCGACCGGGACTCGCAGGCCTTCCATGCGGCACTCACCTCCCGGATCGTCATCAGGGGCACCCCCGCCCCCACCCCCGCCCCGCCCCCGCCTCGGTGCGCCGTACTCGCCGGCCGCCGACCAGAAAGAAAACAGGACAATGAGAACCCACCACTGGGAGGATTCGAAAGAGTGAGCGCCCCATCTTGCTCTGCCGCGGACGCGCCGCAGCGCGGCATGTCGTCACACCCTCCCCCCAGACAAGGACCAGATCTGTCATGACCGCCACTGTCCTGCGCCTGTCTCAGACCGACGACGTGGCGATCGCCCTCGAGGACGTCACCCGCGGCAGCATCGCCGGGGAGGTCGTCGCCGTCGACGACGTCGCGCGTGGACACAAGATCGCCCTTCGCGACCTCGACGCCGGCGCCCAGGTCCACAAGTACGGCCACGTCATCGGGGTCGCGACCAGCGCGATCCGTGCTGGCGAGCACGTCCACACCCACAACCTCGGTATGCCGGACGCCGCCGCCACCCTCGCCAGCGGCGATGCGTCAGCGACCCGCGCGCAGCTCCCGAGCGACCTGCGTCGGACCTTCCCCGGCTTCGTCCGGCGCAGCGGGAAGGTTGCGACGCGAAACTACATTGGCGTGCTGACGACCGTCAACTGCTCGGCGACCGTCGCCAGACAGGTCGCGCGCCGCACCGAAGACGAGGTCGCCGCCCTGCACGCCGAGGGCGTCGACGGCGTCGTCGCCCTCACCCATGGCACCGGCTGCGGGATGGCCAACCGCGGGGCGGGCTGGGACATCCTGCGACGGACCCTGCAGGGCTACGCCCGGCACCCCAACATCGGCGGGCTCGTCGTTATCGGCCTCGGCTGCGAGGTGAACGCCGTCAACGGGCTCATGGAGGAGCTCGGCCCTCACGACGACATACCCGTCGTGCCGTACACGATCCAGGACGCCGGCGGCACGATGGCCGCCATCGACCATGGCGTGTCCCTCGTCCGCGAGATGGCCGGCGACCTGCGAGGAACGGCTCGCCAGGACGTCGGCGTAGAGCACCTCGTTCTCGGCCTCCAGTGCGGCGGGTCTGACGGCTTCTCAGGCCTGACGGCCAACCCGGCCCTGGGGGTCGCCAGCGATCTGCTCGTCGCCGCCGGTGCGACGAGCATCCTCGGCGAGACCCCAGAGGTCTATGGCGCCGAGCAGATGCTCGCAGCGCGCGCGAGTGACCCCGCCGTGGGCGACGCCCTACTGCGCCGCATCGCATGGTGGGAGGAGTACACCCGCAGCCAAGGGACGACGCTCGACGGCAACCCCTCCCCCGGCAACAAGGCCGGCGGCATCACCACGATCCTCGAGAAGTCTCTCGGCGCCGTCGCCAAGGGCGGCCACAGCCCGCTCGCCGCAGTCTGCGAGTACGCCGAGCCGGCCCCCGGCCCCGGCCTGGTCTTCATGGACACCCCGGGCTACGACCCGGTCTCGGTGACGGGGATGGTGGCCGGCGGCGCCAACGTCGTCTGCTTCACCACGGGCCGCGGCTCGGTGTTCGGTAGCCGGCCCGTCCCGACGATCAAGCTGGCGACGAACTCAGAGCTGGCCCGCCGCATGTCCGGGGACATCGACCTGGACTGCTCCGGTGTGATCGAGGAAGAAGTCCCCCTGGCCGACATGGGGCGACGCGTATATGACCTCATCCTCGACGTCGCGGGCGGTCGGCGCTCGCTCAGCGAGGAGCTGGGACTCGGGGGGGAGGAGATGGTCCCGTGGCAGATCGGGGCGGTGCTGTGAACCGGCTGTCCTGGTCGCACCTGCCGGCCGCGACCCGACTTGACGTCCAGCTTCCCCCGAACCGCACCCTCGCCGAGTCGGTCGGGATCGTCCACCTCGGCATCGGCGCGTTCCACCGAGCTCACCAAGCAGTCTTCACCGAGGATGCCGCCGTCATCGCCCAAGAGCCCGGCTGGGGCATCTGTGGTGTCACACAGCGTTCCAGTACCGTTGTCGATCAGCTGCGACCCCAGGACGGCCTCTACGCCGTGCTGGAGCGCAGCCGATCCGAGGTCAGGGCCCGAGTCGTCGCCCAGGTGAGCGACGTCCTTTTCGCGGCGCAGGAGGGCGAGCGACTGCTGCGCCTGCTCGCGGACCCCGCTGTCCGCATCGTCACGATGACAGTCACGGAGAAGGGCTACCGCCGCCGGGCCGACGGTACCCTCGACCTCGACGACCCCGCCGTGGCGCACGACCTCAGCTCCCCGGGTCGCGGCCACGCAGGCAGCCGCAGCATCGTCGGGCAGCTGGTGCGGGGCCTACAGGCGCGCCAGACCTGCGGCGCGGGTCCCCTCACCCTCCTGTCGTGCGACAACCTCACCGAGAACGGCCGGGTCCTGCAAGGACTGCTGCAGGACTTCTGCCGGGCACTACCCGGCCGCGACGGCGAGGACGCCGCCACCTGGATCGCTGACAACGTCACCTTCCCCTGCTCCATGGTCGACCGCATCGTCCCGGCCACCACGGAGCGCGACCGCGCAGACGCCGCGGCCTTGCTCGGGGTCCGTGACGAGGCCCTCGTCGTCGCCGAACCGTTCGGGCAGTGGGTCATCGAGGATCGCTTCGCCGCGGGACGCCCGGCATGGGAACGCGCCGGTGCGACGCTCGTCGACGATGTCGCGCCGTATGAGCAGCTGAAGCTGCGGGTTCTCAACGGCACCCACTCCATGCTGGCCTACCTGGGTGCACTCGCCGGCTACGAGACAATCGCCGACACCGTCGCCGACCCGGCCCTGCGGTCCGCCGCACGACGACTCGTCGACGACGACGTCGCCCCGACTCTCCAGGTCCCCCCAGGCGTCGACGTGTCCGCGTACGCCGATCAGGTCCTGGACCGTTTCGCCAACCCCGCCCTCGGCCACCGCACGACACAGGTCGCCATGGACGGGTCGCAGAAGCTGCCGGTCCGCTTACTCGGCACCGCGCGCGACCGGCTGGCCACCGGCGCCGTTCCGGACTCGGTCGCGCTCGCGATCGCCGCGTGGATGGCATATGTCGTCAGGGGCAGAGACATCACGGGCCGGCCACTCCCGCTCGACGACCCCCTCGAGCCACGTCTGAGAAAGGCGGTCCGCGACGCCCCGGGCGACGCGCGCTCGATCACCGATGCCCTCCTCGGCATACCGGAGATCTTCGGCACCGAGCTGACCGACTACCCGGCTTTCAGCGCGGCCGTGGCAACGCACCTGAAGGAGCTCTTGTGAAGGTGCCTTCCACCACACAGGTCATTCGCGAACAAGGCACCCGTCGCCGGGACCTTGAGCGGACGCAGCTCGTCGTCAGTGC
>NZ_JBDTKA010000141.1:0-29042 GCF_039935575.1 Lapillicoccus sp. | reverse complement strand
CGAGGGTCTCGCGCGCAGCGATCGCCGCTTGGTCGGGAACCTCGGGGTGCTCGGGGCCCTCGAACTGCGCGATCCGTTCGAGCAGATAGGGCGGCACGATGCCACAGCGGGTCGACGTAGAGGGCTCGGGGCGGCGGGCTCGGCGGTTGCTCATATCCCCACCCTGACGGCGACCACCGACAGCGGCAAGTCTCCCGCCCTGTGAGTCGCCGGTGCTCCGAGACCGGCACCCGACGAGGCATACGGTTGACGTGTGACCCACACCGCCGCGGACCGTGGACGGCTGGTACCTCGGGCCCGGACCGGTGAGGCTGGGGTCGACGCAGCGGCGGTGACCGCGTTCCTCGACACGATCCAGGCCGGTGGGGTTGAGATGCACAGCCTGATGCTCCTGCGGCACGGGAAGGTCGCCGCCGAGGGCTGGTGGGCTCCCTTCGCTCCCGACCGTGTCCACCTGCTCTACTCGCTCAGCAAGTCCTTCACGTCCACCGCGGTGGGGTTCTGCGTCGCGGAGGGAAGGTTTGCGCTGGACGACCGCGTCGTCGACCTCCTACCCGAGCACACGCCAGACAACGTGGCCGAGCGGGTCAGCGCACTGACGGTCCATCACCTCCTCTCGATGTCGACCGGACATCGCGAGGACACCCTCAACCAGGCCCTCTCTCTCGAGCCGCACGACGTCGTACGCGGCTTCCTCCGGATCCCTCCCGAGGAGCCGGTGGGGTCACGGCACGCGTACAACAACTCCACGACCTACGTCCTGGCGGCACTGGTCGAGAAAGCGAGCGGGTTGGCTCTGTTGGACTACCTGCGGCCGCGACTGCTCGACCCGCTCGGGATCGGCGCTGCCCGTTGGGACCTGGACGAGCACGGCCAGGCAATGGGGTTCACCGGCCTACACCTGCAGACCGAGTCGATCGCAGCGTTCGGACAGCTGCTGCTCCAGGACGGCGTCTGGGAGGGGCGGCGCGTGCTGCCGGAAGGGTGGGTGGAGCTGGCGACCCGCACACACGTCGACAACGCCGAGAGCGGCGAGAACCCTGACTGGCAACAGGGGTACGGCTACCAGTTCTGGATGTCGCGACACGGGTTCCGCGCAGACGGCGCGCTGGGTCAGTTCTGCGTCGTGGTCCCGGAGCTCGACCTCGTCGTCGCGACCACAGCGTTCAGTCTGGACATGCAGGTAATCCTCGACGCGGTCTGGGCGCACCTGCTGCCCGGCGCCTCGGGTGTGGTCGGCGCCGCCCCGGAACTGGCGGCCGAAGACGAGCTCGCCGAGCGGCTGGCCCACCTCACCCTCCCCGAGGTCGAGGTGGACCCCGAGGTGGTGCTGTCACACTCACGCACCTTCGAGGTCGCCGACGCTGGCCGGCTGTCGCCGCTCACGACCGGGACCCAGGTGACGGTCACGCCGGACGGCGACAACACCGTGGTCACGATGGCGCTCTCCGAGACGACCCTGACGTTCGGCTGCGGTCGCTCGCAGTGGACCGAAGGGTCGTTGGACGGGACCCCTGTGGTCTGCCGGGGAGGATGGACCGACCCTGAGACGTTCGAGGCTGACCTCGTCCTCATCGAGACACCACACCGGATTCGGTTGCACGCCAGCGGGATCCGGCTCGATGCGGCCTGGAACACCCCGCCCCTCACCGGTCCTCGCATCGAGTCGCAGCTGCCCGGGGCGGTCTGGTCCGCCTGGTGACGTGACGTGGGGCCTGTGCGGAGGCCCCTGCGGACTCTTGCGTCCGACGAAGTGGTGGCCCTGGCCACCACGCTGTCGGACGCAGCGCGAGGGTGGAGCGCCGACGCGGCTCATCGACATCTCGGTCACGGGTCTCGCGTCAGAGTCGCGGCTCTCGCGTCAGGGTCGCGGCGTCGAACCGGATGGTGCGTCTTGAGGTCCGGTCGATGGCCCGCTCTCCGAGGACGCCCCCGAGAAGGGCTTCTGCGCGGGAGGCGCGGCAGTAGTCCCGGCTGCGTCAGCCGTCATGGCGTTTCGCCGCATTGCCTTGCGGGCCTGGCGCCGGTCGTTCCACCCGGGGTGGCGAACCCGCACCGAGCCCGCGCCTGAGCTTCCGTGCAGCACCAGCAGAGGCATCCCCGGACGGGGAGTCTCGTTGACCTGGTTGGAGACCGAGCCCACACCTTTACCGATCCGGTCCGTGTTCACACCCCAGCCATCAGGTACGACCAGTACCACCCAGCCGAGCCCGCCCATCACCGCGATGTCGACGACGGCGTGGGGGCAGTCGGCCTGCTGGAAGTCGACCCTGAGGCTCGCGATGCCCGCGTTGAGCCGCACGAAGGCCGGTACGGTCCAGAAGCCTCGACGCACGTGGCTGGACACCCCGGCGGTGATGGTGAGCCGGTGGTCGGGGTCGGCCCCCAGCTGCTGGTGCGTGGCGGCCACCGGGCCGGCCAGCTGCCGTGACGGGGGCACGACCGGCAGGTCAGCGACGAGCCGGTCGAGGTCGAGGAACGTCCGGGCCGCCCGCGCCACGACCATGCGCTGGTCGAGCTCGCCGTCGGTGAGCCGACCCTCGGCGTACTGCTGCCGCAACAGCAGGACCACATGCTCGCGCTCAGCGTGGCCCACGCGCAGCTGCCCCGCACTGTCCATCACCTCATCGTAGGCGAGATGGGCGGCGAGATGGGAGGCGATGGTGCGGGGCGAGTCCTACGACGGCCACCGAATCCCACATCTCACGATTCGAGCGCTCGCGAGGCGGGGTGGACGGGCGGCGAGGCACCGGCATACCCTCGGAGTGTGCGTTCGGCGCTGCTTCTCCTTCGTTGCCGCGACGAGGCCTAGTCACTCGGCCTTCCTCGTCGCGGAGCTCGTGATGCCCGGCCGGCCCCACAGCGGCGAGACAGCCGTAGCGACGACGAGGACGTGACGTACATGCTCTACCCCCAGACGGCTTCCGGTATGCCGTTCGGCAAGTACCAGCCCTTCCACGAGCAGATCGCCGTGGACCTCCCAGACCGCACCTGGCCGACCAAGCGGATCAGGCAGGCGCCGCGCTGGTGTGCCGTCGACCTGCGCGACGGCAACCAGGCGCTCATCGACCCGATGAACCCGGAACGCAAGAAGCGGATGTTCGACCTGCTCGTGCGAATGGGCTACAAGGAGATCGAGGTCGGGTTCCCCTCGGCGAGTCAGACCGACTTCGACTTCGTGCGTCAGCTGGTCGAAGGCGGACACATCCCCGACGACGTGACGATCCAAGTCCTCACCCAGTGCCGCGACCACCTGGTGGAGCGGACCTTCGACGCGATCCGCGGCGCCAGACAAGCCATCGTGCACTTCTACAACTCGACGTCGGTCCTGCAGCGACGGGTGGTCTTCGGGCTCGACCAGGACGGGATCATCGACATCGCGGTGCAGGCGGCGCGGCTGTGCCGCAAGCTCGAGGAGACTGTGCCCGACACCGACGTCTACTACGAGTACTCGCCGGAGTCCTACACCGGCACCGAGCTCGAGTTCGCCGCGCGGATCTGCAACGAGGTCATCGACGTCATCGACCCGAGCCCCGACCACCGGTTGATCATCAACCTCCCGGCAACGGTCGAGATGGCCACGCCCAACGTCTACGCCGACTCGATCGAGTGGATGAACCGGCACCTCGACCGGCGTGAGTCGGTCGTGGTGTCGCTGCATCCGCACAACGACCGGGGGACCGGGGTTGCGGCGGCCGAGCTCGGATACCTCGCCGGCGCCGACCGGATCGAAGGGTGCCTGTTCGGCAACGGCGAGCGCACCGGCAACGTCTGTCTCGTCACGCTGGGGATGAACCTGTTCTCCCAGGGCATCGACCCGCAGATCGACTTCTCGCACCTCGACGAGATCCGTCGCACGGTGGAGTACTGCAACCAGCTGCCGGTCGGAGAGCGGCACCCCTGGGGCGGCGATCTCGTCTACACCGCCTTCTCCGGCTCCCATCAGGACGCCATCAAGAAGGGTTTCGAGTGGATGGACAAGGACGCGAACGCTGCCGGCGTGCGCGTCGAGGACATCCCCTGGGGCGTGCCCTACCTGCCGATCGACCCGCACGACATCGGCCGGACCTACGAGGCCGTCGTCCGCGTCAACAGCCAGTCGGGCAAGGGCGGCGTGGCATACATCATGAAGTCCGAGCACCACCTCGACCTCCCCCGCCGTCTGCAGATCGAGTTCTCCGGCGTCGTCCAGCGAGGCGTCGACCAGGACGGTGGCGAGGTGGCGCCCGACGCGCTGTGGGGGCGGTTCGAGCACGAGTACCTCCCGTCCGCACTGGACGCCTGGGGCCGGTTCTCTCTCGTTTCAGTCCATTCCGACTCGACTGTCGACGGCGGCAGCCGGCTCTCCGTCACGGTCAGGGACCAGGGCAACGAGGTACGCGTCGACGGCGCCGGCAACGGGCCGATCGCCGCGTTCACCGTCGCGCTCTCCACGCTCGGGGTGGATGTGCGGGTGCTGGACTACCAGGAGCACGCCTTGTCGGCCGGTGGGGACGCCCGGGCGGCCGCCTACGTGGAGTGCGCCGTCGGCGACCGCGTCCTTTGGGGTGTCGGGCTCGACTCGTCGATCGTGAACGCGTCGCTCAAGGCCGTCGTCTCGGCTGTCAACCGCGCCGAGCGCGACGGGGCGGCCGCGTGAGCGACCGCTCGCCAGCCCGGTTCGTCGTCGGCGGCTATGGTTCGGCGCTCGGTGCCGTGACGCTGACGGACGATGGTTTCGGCTCACCCGATGACGTGGCCCTCGCCGAGCGGCCGTCCTGCGTCATCGTCTCGCCGGACGGTCGGTTCGCCTACGCCGTCCTCGAGAACGCCGTGGGCGCGGTCGCCGCCTGGGCAGTGAGCCCAACCGGCTCATGGCAGCCGCTCGGCGAACAGCCGACAGGGGGGGCCGACCCCGCCCATCTCGCGCTCAGCCCGGACGGTCGGTGGCTCGTCGCCGCGAACTACACGTCGGGTTCCGTATGCGTCCACCCGGTTCGCTGTGACGGATCCCTCGGTGCCAGAACTGATCTCGTGCAGCATGAGGGTCCGCTTGGTCCCGTCTCCGATCGCCAGGACGGTCCGCACGCGCATCAGGTCGTGTTCGTGGCGCAGGACGTCATCCTCGTGTGCGAGCTTGGTCTGGACCTGGTCATCACCTATCGGATCGATCTCGCAGGCGGGCTACTCACCGAACTGTCGCGGGCGGCCCTCACCCCTGGGACGGGCCCCCGGCACCTGGTGTTGTCCGCCGACGGGCACGAGGCATACGTGGTAGGAGAGCTGTCGTCGACGGTGACGACCTGCAGGTTCGACGGGATCGACTTGCAGCCCGGAGTGTCGGCGTCGACCAGGCTCCCGGGTGAGACTCGTCAGAACACCCCAGCCGGGATCGTGCTGAGTGCTTCCGGCGACTCGGTGATGGTCTCCAACCGCGGCGACGACACCCTCGCCGAGGTCGAAGTCGAGGGCACCGACCTCCGGCTCGACGAGGTCGTGTCCTGCGGGGGGCAGCAGCCGCGGTGGCTCGCGCTCGGACCGGAGAAGGACCAGCTCCTCGTCGCGAACCAGGGGTCGGACCGGGTCACCGTGCTGCGCAGGGGTCCCGGCGGCTGGGCCGCGACCGGCGGGTTCGCCTGGCCAGCACCAACCTGCCTCGCACTGCTCCCCTCGGCTTGACGGGCTGACCTGACTCGACTGGCCGGTGATCCACCGGACTCAGATGCTGTGCGCCCCGGATGACCGAACTCAGAAGTTTGCGAGCCCCGGATGACAGAACTCAGATCGTTGCGGGTTCCCCACTGCCGATGTCGGAACTAGCGTGAAAGATCTGAGTCCAGTCGGAGAAGAGGTGAGTCCGGTCAGTCGCGGTCGCGGGAGCGGGAAGTCGCTCCGGCGGGGCCTCGGCTCCCCGCGAGCGTAGGCGACGGGTCAGCGGACGCCGCGGGCCCGGAACTGGATCGAGACCCGCGGGCCGACGCCCTTGGCGGTTTTGGGGATCGCGTGGTCCCAGGTGCGTTGGCACGAGCCGCCCATGACGACGAGGTCGCCGTGACCCAGCGGCAGTCGCAGGGCGGTGCGTCCGTCGTCCCGTGGCCGAAGCGCGAGGGGACGTGGACTGCCGACGGACAGGATCGCGACCATGGTGTCCTCTGACGTCGAACGTCCGAACCGGTCGCCGTGCCAGGCCACGCTGTCGTGGCCGTCGCGGTAAAGGCAGAGGCCGGCCGTGACGAACCGCTCGCCGAGCTCGCTCTCGTAGTGGTCGCTCAACGCCTCCCTCGCCTGGACCAGCAGGGGATGAGGGAGGGCTTCATCCTCGGCGTAGAACTTCGTCAGCCGTGGCACGTCGACCACCGAGTCGTACATCTGCCGGCGCTCCGACCGCCACGGCACGTCGCGGAGCAACGCCACCAACAGCGTGTCGCCGCCAGCCAGCCAGCCGGTCCGCAGGTCGACCCACGCCCCGCGCGTCAGTGGCCGTCGCTCGACCGATGTCCCGAGGTCGCCCAGCGTCATCTCTTCCGCGAGCTCCAGCAGCGAGCTCTGCAGCACCATCGACATGACCACGAGCATACCCGTTGTCTCGAACACCTGTACGGAAAAGGCCGCCTGACACTCCGAGGTGGAGGGGAGAGGAGTTGAACCTCTCTCGCGCCGAAGCGCTTCTCTCCCAGAGAGCCCCCCGTGGGGTGGTGCGTCGAGTGACATTAGCCGCCCGGCTCGAACCCGGCAAGCCGGGTATGCCTCGGTGTCTTGGGCCTGCCTGGCGTCCCAGGTGCCACTGAGCAACCTCGGTCAAGCACCTGAGGGGTCGGCTACGGCAGTCTCGTGGTCATGACGACGAGCGAGCAGGTGACGCGGATGGCACCGGACCGGTTGGCCACGGTGCTCGACCTCGCCCAGGCCTGCCTGGACGACTCGTCGTCTACCGCGCAGGAGCTGGCCGGGCGGGCCTTCCTGTCCCGGTTCCACTTCGACCGGCTGGTGACGGCCGCGGCCGGCGAGCCTCCGGGAGGGTTACGCCGTCGGCTGCTGCTGGAGCGGGCCGCCTACCGGCTGACCACGACCGCAGACACCGTCCTCGACATCGCGGTGGAGGCCGGTTATGGCTCCCACGAAGGCTTCACCCGGGCCTTCGCCCGGGCCTACGGTGTCCCGCCCACGACCATCCGCCGGCACCGGCCACTCACCTTCCGCGAGCTCGAGCTATCCGCGCCCAACGGCGTGCACTTCCAACCACCCGGCGGCCTTCGGCTGCCCGCACCGCACCAGGAGACCCAGATGGATATCGTCCAGCACCTCGTCGACCACCATGTCGACACCCTCACCGCCATCATCGAGCGCGCCTCGACGCTGCCCGACGAGGTGGTCGACCACCCGATCACCGTCTCGGTCGAGACCATCGACGACCACCCGACCCTGCGCACTGTCATCAACGCGATGGTCACCCAGGAGGAGCACTGGCTGTCTGCGCTCCGGGGAGGCGGCTGGCCCGACGAGCAGGACCAGACGATGAGCGGGTTGCGCGACCGACACGCCGTCGCCGGTGCCGACTACCGGGCGTTCGTCAAGCAGACGCTTGCGGACGGGACCCTCGCGGATACGTTCGTCGACACCACCTGCCAACCGCCGGCCACGCATACCCTCGGCGGGACGATCGGGCACGTGATCACCTTCGCGGCGGTCCGTCGCGCGCTCGCCGTTGGCGCGTTGGAGTCGGCGGGGATCCGCGACCTCGACAACGGCGACCCACGGCCCTTTCTCGACGAGCGGGCCGGCTGACCTGCTCACGCGGGCCCCAGTCCCGGGCCTGGATCGTTCAACGTGGGTTCAGCCCGCGACCCGGCCAACCCTGGCTCAGACGGTGGGGTCGGCTCCGTCGGGGGCTGGCGACGGCGCGTAGTGCGCCACATGGACGGCGACGCCAGCAGCGCGCAGCGCCTGGACGACCTCGAGGTCGGCGGCCTCGTCCGTGACCACGTGCGCCATACGGTCCACCGGGACGGTCTGGACCATCGTGTCGATCCCGAGCTTGGTGTGGTCGGCGAGCACCGCCACCTCCTGCGCCGTCCTGGCAATGGCCCTGTCGACCGCGGCAGCGGGGTATTGGGTGGGCCGGCCTGCGGGACCGCATCGGACGCGGCTGTCGTCATCGGTGGCACCTTGCTCACCGGGGGGTCCGGCTCCATGGTCGGCACCGCCGCCGGTGTTCTGCTGCTGGGCACCATCAATGCCTTCATCGTCGAGCTGCAGCTCGACTCCACGTGGAACAACGTGGTCAGCGGGGGTTTCCTGGTCGTGGTCGTCGTACTCCAGCGTGTGCTGAACTACCGCCGGTCCGGCTGAGCCCACCGCCGACACTCCCCGCAGCCAGGGCGTGCCGTCCCCGTCCTGGGAGACAATGGGGGAGTGCCCCTCTACCGCGACGAGGCGGTCGTGCTGCGCACCCACCAGCTGGGCGAGGCCGACCGCATCATCACCCTGCTGACCCGCCAGCACGGCCGGATCAGGGCGGTCGCCAAGGGGGTTCGGCGCACCCGGTCCCGGTTCGGAGCTCGCCTCGAGCCGTTCATGGTGGTCGACGTGCAGTGTTATGAGGGGCGCAACCTCGACACGGTGACCCAGGCTGAGACAATCGCTCCCCACGGCCAGACCATCTGCCGCGACTACCCGTCCTACACCGCGGCGACGGTGATGGTGGAGACCGCCGAACGTCTCACGGAGGAGCACGAGCCGTCGACGCAGCAGTACCTGCTGCTGGTAGGAGCGCTGCGCTCGCTGAGCGGGGCGGAGCACGACCCCTCCCTGGTGCTCGACGCCTATCTGCTGCGTTCGCTCGCGGTCAACGGATGGGCGCCCAGCTTCTACGACTGCGCAAAGTGTGGCGCGCCGGGGCCGCACCGGGCCTTCAACATCGCGGCCGGCGGGTCGGTGTGCACGGTGTGTCGCCCACCCGGGTCCGCTGCCCCCGCGACCGAGACAATGCGGCTGCTGGCGTCCCTGCTGAGTGGTGACTGGGTTCTCGCGGACGCCTCCGACGAGAGGCACCGGCGGGAAGGCAGCGGGTTGGTGTCGGCGTTCCTGCAGTGGCACCTGGAGCGGGGAGTGCGTTCCCTGCGACACGTCGAGCGCCGATCCCACCCCGAGAACCGTTCGGCTGCAGCGCAGTCGCCGGAGCTGCTGGCCCAGGAGCCGGTATGACGCCGGGTGCGGACGCGCGGTATGCCGACCCGTTTCCCCACCCGAGCGGCGCGGTGGCGCCGTCGATCCCCACCATAGTGATGCCGCGTCACGTCGCGATCGTCATGGACGGCAACGGCCGTTGGGCCAACGCACGTGGCCTGCCGCGCACCAAAGGTCACGAGGCCGGTGAGGCGTCGTTGCTCGACGTCGTGGCCGGGGCGATCGAGGTCGGTGTCACGCACCTGTCGGCCTACGCGTTCTCGACCGAGAACTGGCGTCGGTCACCGGACGAGGTGCGGTTCCTCATGGGCTTCAACCGCGACGTCATCCGGCGCCGGCGCGACCAGCTGGACGAATGGGGCGTGCGGATGCGCTGGGTCGGCCGTCGACCACGGTTGTGGCGTTCGGTCATCAGCGAGCTGGAGGTCGCCCAGGACCTGACGAAGGACAACACCGGGCTGACGCTCTACTTCTGCGTCAACTACGGCGGGCGCGCCGAGGTGGCCGACGCCGTCGTGCGCATCGCCGAGGACGTGCGGCTTGGCCGGCTGCGGCCCCGGTCCATCGACGAGCACACCATCGGGCGCTACCTCGACGAGCCGGACATGCCCGACGTGGACTTGTTCGTCAGGTCATCGGGCGAGCAGCGCACCTCGAACTTCCTTCTGTGGCAGTCGGCCTACGCCGAGATGGTTTTCCTCAACACCCTCTGGCCCGACTTCGACCGGCGAAACTTGTGGGAGGCGATCGAGATCTACGCCCGGCGGGACCGTCGTTATGGGGGCGCCGTCGACATCCCGGACGCACCGGACACCCCGTGGTGAAAATCGTCTGACGTCCACCCCGGCGGTCGCCTCCCAGCGGCTCGACCGGCATACTCTGCGGGCATGGCAAGCACTGCACGCGAGACCGCGAAGGACACCTGGGACGTCATCGTCATCGGCGGAGGGTCGGCCGGTGAGAACGCCGCCGACTACGCGATCCGCGGGAGCAACCGGACCGCCGTGATCGTCGAGGCCGAGCTGGTCGGTGGCGAGTGCTCGTATTGGGCCTGCATGCCCAGCAAGGCCCTGCTGAGGTCGGTCCAGGTGTTCGACGAGGCCGAGCATCTCGCCGGTTCTGCGACCCGGATCAGCACCAAGGGGATCGACGTCAAGGCGGTCCTGGCGCGGCGTGACTCGTTCACCTCGCACCTCGACGACTCCGGGCAGGTCATGTGGGCCAACGGATTCGGCATCGACGTGGTCCGCGGACGGGCCCGGCTCAGCGGCCCAAGGACCGTCGAGGTGTCGGACGGCGACGGACCTGTCCGCCAGATCACGGCGACTCACGCGGTGGTCATCGCGACCGGCACCACCGCGGACGTGCCCGACATCCCGGGCCTGCGTCGGTCGCTGCCCTGGACCTCGCGCGACGTCACCAACATGCACCAGGTTCCCAAGCGCGTCGCGATCCTCGGCGGCGGCGTCGTCGCCTGCGAGTCGGCGACCTGGCTGCTCGGCCTGGGCGTCCAGGAGCTGACCCTCATCGACATCGGCGATCGTCTGATGGCGCGGGCCGAGCCCTTTGCGTCCGACCTGGTCCGCGCCTCGCTGGTTGCGGCCGGCGCGACGGTGCTGACCGACACCGCGGTGTCAGAGGTGACCCGAAAGTCGCCCAAGGACAACGGAATCGGGCACATCGCCGGGGGAGAGGTAGCGCTCCAGATCGGCCGTCGCCGCCGGGTGCTCGTCGACGAGCTCGTGGTCGCCACCGGCCGGACGCCAACCACCCAAGACCTCGGGCTCGAGTCGGCCGGCATCGCCGACACCGTCGCGTCCAACCACGGCTATCTCGCGGTCAACGACCAGCTCCAGGTCGAGGGCGTCGGCGGACGGTGGCTTTATGCCGTCGGCGACGTCAACGGTCGGGCCTTGCTGACGCACATGGGCAAGTACCAGGCCCGCATCGCCGGCGCGGTCATCGCCGCCCGTGCGGGAGGGCGGGAGCGGGCCGCCGGCAAGGACTTCCGCGATCGTGCGAGCGACCGGGTGGTCCCCTCCGTGACGTTCACGAGCCCCGAGGTGGCCAGCGTCGGGCTCACCGAGCGAGCGGCCCAGGACGCGGGGATCGAGGTCGAGACGGTGGAGTACGAGACGTCCGGCGTCGCCGGTGCCGCGCTGTTGCAGGACCACTACATCGGCCGCGCCAAGCTCGTCATCGACCGCTCGAAGGACACCCTGGTCGGTGCCACCTTTGTGGGCTCCGGGATGGGGGAGCTGTTGCATTCGGCGACCGTGGCCATCATCGGAGGCGTAACGATGTCCGACCTGTGGCACGCCGTGCCGTCCTACCCCACCGCGAGCGAGGTCTGGCTGCGGCTGCTCGAGGCGAGGCGCGCCTGATGGCCCAGAACACCCAACACACCCAGAACACCAAGGACACCGAGATATCCGCAGACCCGCTCACCTCCTGCACCCTCGAGCAGAAGGCGTCGCTGACCAGCGGCCTGGACTTCTGGCATACCAAGGCCGTTCCTGGGGTCCCGTCGATCATGCTCACCGACGGCCCGCACGGGGTCCGCAAGCAGGTCGCGGGCTCCGACCACCTCGGCCTGCAGGAGAGCGTGCCCAGCACCTGCTTCCCGCCCGCCGTCACCCTCGGGTCGAGCTGGGACCCCGAGCTGCTGGTGCGCGTCGGGGCCGCCCTCGGCGACGAGGCGCAGGCACTGGGTGTCGGCGTCCTGCTCGGCCCGGGCATCAACATCAAGCGCTCCCCGTTGTGCGGCCGCAACTTCGAATACCTGTCGGAGGACCCGCTCGTCAGCGGCGTCCTCGGTGCGGCGCTCGTCCGCGGGCTGCAGGGCCGCGGCGTCGGAGCGTCGGTCAAGCACTTCGCGGTGAACAACCAGGAGAGCGACCGGTTGCGGGTCAGCGCCGACGTCGACATGCGACCGCTGCGGGAGATCTACCTGCGCGGGTTTGAGCGGGTCGTGACGAGCGCGAACCCCTGGACCGTGATGTGTTCCTACAACCGGGTCAACGGTGTGTATGCGTCGCAGAACCGGTGGCTGCTGAGCACCGTGCTGCGGGACGAGTGGGGTTTCGACGGCCTGGTGATGTCCGACTGGGGGGCCGTCGACGACCGGGTCGTCGGCATTGCCGCCGGCCTCGACCTGGAGATGCCGGCGAGCGGAGGCCGCACCGATGCGCAGGTCGTGGCGGCCGTGCAGGACGGGACGCTCGACGAGCGCGTCGTCGACGTCGCCGCCGGGCGAGTAGCGACCCTCGTCGCACGGGTGCAGACCAACCGCCGCCCGGACGCGACGTTCGACGTCGACGACCATCACGCGTTGGCGCGCGAAGCGGCCGCAGCGAGCATCGTGCTGCTGCGCAACGACGACGACCTGCTCCCGCTCCCGCCCTCGACGTCGGTCGCCGTCATCGGGGAGTTCGCCCGCACCCCGCGTTACCAGGGCGCCGGCAGCTCGATGGTCAACCCGACGCGGCTCGACTGCGCCCTCGACGCAATTCGTTCCCTCGCAGGCGAGGACGTCGTCTTCGCTCCCGGCTTCGCACTCGCCGGCTCACCGTCGGCCGACGACGCAGCCGTGGCGCTGCGGGCCGAAGCGGTGGCTGCCGCGGCCGCCGCAGACGTCGCCGTCGTCTTCCTCGGCCTGCCCGCGTCGGCCGAGTCGGAGGGTTTCGACCGGTCGGATATCGAGCTGCCCGCCGACCAGGTCGACCTGCTCGACGCCGTCCTCGATGCCAACCCGCGCACTGTTGCCGTCCTGGCGAACGGTGGCGTGGTTCGGCTAGCCGGAGTGACCGACCGGGTGCCGGCCCTCGTCGAAGGATGGCTGCTCGGTCAGGCCGGTGGAGCCGCCGTCGCCGACGTTCTCTACGGCGTCGTCAACCCGTCCGGCCGCCTGGCCGAGACGGTTCCCGACCGCCTGCAGGACACTCCGGCATACCTGGACTTTCCCGGCGAGCACGGTCACGTGCGATACGGCGAGGGCCTGTTCGTCGGCTACCGCTGGTATGACGCCCGCGCGATGGGCGTCTCGTTCCCCTTCGGGCACGGGCTCTCCTACACGACGTTCGCCTACAGCGACCTCGAGCTCTCGGCGGCGGCCGGTGGTTTCGTCGCCCGGCTCGTGGTGACCAACACGGGTGAGCGCGACGGGAGTGAGGTGGTGCAGCTGTATGCGTCCCTGCCGGGTTCGAGCGTGGCGCGGGCCCCCCGCGAGCTGCGCGCGTTCGCCAAGGTGACCGCGTCGGCCGGGGAGTCGCGGACCGTGGAGCTACCGGTGAGCAGCGGAGACCTCGCGTACTTCGACACTCGGGCAGACCGCTGGGTGGTCGAGGGTGGGTCCTACCGCATCGAGGTCGGAGCCTCCAGCCGCGACCTGCGGCTGTCGGCGGACATCAACATCGAGGGAGACGACGTCCGCTTCCCGGTGACCAGGGACTCCTCGATCAGCGAGGCGCTGCAGGACGAGACGGTCGGGCCGGCCGTGCGCGCTGCCCTCGGAGGCTTCCTGGGCGACGATGACAGCGGACTGCTGACCGTGGTGGGGTCGTTCCCGCTCGGGCGGGTCGCGAGCTTCCCCGGGGTCGACGTGTCACCGGCGCAGCTGGACGCCCTGCTCGGAGGCTGACCGGCCCTCTGCTCGGCCCTGACTCAACCGCGAGGGATCGCCTGGACAATGGCGATGGCCAGGACGATAGCCAGAACGGCGAGCCGCATCAGCCGCTCGGGAAGGGTCTGGCGCGGCCACGTGTAGTAGACGAAGAAGGCGACCAGCAGGGCGACCAGGGCGGTGGCGACGAAGCCGACCCGGGGTACGGCGATCCCGACGACGACGAGCCCCAGCACGACAAGGAAGGCGACGATCCGGGGCATCCGCTCCAGTCGCTCGAGCACGGGGTATGCCGCGTGCTCGACCCGGGACCGGAAGGGCAGGCTCACCGGGCCAGAGTAGGGGAGCCCCCTCCTCCCGCTGTCCTGCCCCGGGCCGGATACTCGCGTGAGCGCGCCTCAGGCGGCCGATAACCTGGCGCCATGGCCAGTCAGTCCGCACCAGGCAGCCCCGGCAGCATTGTCGACACCGTCGTGAGCCTCTGCAAGCGCAGGGGTTTCGTCTACCCGAGCGGGGAGATCTACGGAGGCACCCGGTCGGCGTGGGACTACGGGCCGCTGGGCGTGGAGCTCAAGGACAACATCAAGCGACAGTGGTGGAAGGCGATGGTCACCCAGCGCGACGAGGTCGTCGGCCTCGACAGCTCGATCATCCTGCCCGTCCAGACCTGGGTCGCCTCCGGCCACGTGGCGACGTTCAGCGACCCACTTGTGGAGTGCCTGTCGTGCCACAAGCGGTTCCGGGCCGACCACCTGCAGGAGGCGGTCGCGGAGAAACGGGCGGCCAAAGGTGATGAAGTCGACCCCGACACGATCTCGCTCACCGAGATCGCCTGCACCAACTGCGGGACCCGCGGCCAGTGGACCGAGCCGCGCCAGTTCTCGGGCCTGCTCAAGACCTACCTGGGCGTCGTCGAAGACGAGTCCGGGCTGCACTACCTGCGGCCCGAGACGGCGCAGGGGATCTTCCTCAACTTCCTCAACGTGATGAACAGCTCTCGCCGCAAGCCGCCGTTCGGCATCGCCCAGATCGGCAAGTCGTTCCGCAACGAGATCACGCCCGGCAACTTCATCTTCCGCACCCGCGAGTTCGAGCAGATGGAGATGGAGTTCTTCGTCAAGCCCGGTGAGGACGAGGCATGGCACCAGAAGTGGATCGACGAGCGCACCGCCTGGTATGTCGGCCTCGGCATCAAGGCCGAGAACCTGCGCCACTTCGAGCACCCCAAGGAGAAGCTCTCGCACTACTCCAAGCGGACGGTCGACATCGAGTACCGGTTCCGGTTCGCGGGGTCGGAGTGGGGTGAGCTCGAGGGCATCGCCAACCGCACCGACTTCGACCTGACCACGCACTCCGCGGCCTCGGGCACCGACCTCGTCTACTTCGACCAGACCACTGGTGAGCGCTATACGCCTTATGTCATCGAGCCGGCGGCCGGCCTCTCGCGCTCGCTGATGACCTTCCTCGTCGACGCCTACGCCGAGGACGAGGCGCCCAACACCAAGGGTGGCGTCGACAAGCGCGTCGTGCTGCGCCTCGACGCCCGGCTCTCGCCGGTCAAGGCGGCCGTCCTGCCGCTGTCGCGCAACGCCGACCTCAGCCCCAAGGCCCGCGACCTGGCGGCGCAGCTGCGCCGACACTGGAACGTCGACTTCGACGACGCCGGCGCGATCGGCAAGCGTTATCGCCGACAGGACGAGATCGGTACCCCGTTCTGCATCACCGTGGACTTCGACACCCTCGACGACCACGCCGTGACGATCCGCGAGCGCGACTCGATGGCACAAGAGCGCATCCCGCTCGGCCAGGTCGAGGGGTGGTTGGCCCAGCGCCTCGTCGGCTGCTGAGACGTTCCCGACCCCCGGCCTGGGCCAGGATGTGGCGAGCTTGCGCGTGACAGTCGTCATGGGTGAGACGTGATATCTGGGTCAGTGTGCGAGGAGCCGCGACCGCCATGCTGGACCCATGACAACGACAGCAACCACGGTCGGCGGTAGCGCCGACGTGCTCGGGGGACCCGCCATCAAGGTGACGGGACTGGTCAAGAGCTTCGGCACGGTCCACGCCGTCCGCGGCCTCGACCTGGAGATCCAGCAGGGCGAGATCGTCGCCTTCCTCGGTCCGAACGGGGCCGGCAAGACCACGACCATCGACATGATCCTCGGGCTGTCCGAACCCACCTCCGGTTCGGTCGACGTCCTCGGCCAGTCACCGCGCAGTGCCATCTCCCACGGCCTGGTTGCCGCGGTGATGCAAACTGCAGGGCTGCTCAAGGACATCAGCGTCCGTGAGACGCTCGAGCTGACCGGTTCGCTGTTCGTCCACACCGTGTCGGTCGACTCGGTGATGCGGCGAGCAGGGATCACCGACATCGGCGACCGTCGGGTTGACAAATGCTCCGGCGGCCAGCAGCAGCGGCTGCGGTTCGCGATGGCGCTGCTGTCCGACCCCGAGCTGCTCATCCTCGACGAGCCGACCACAGGCATGGACGTCACGGGGCGCCGCGACTTCTGGGCCGCGATCCGCCAGGACGCGACCCGGGGACGCACCATCCTCTTCGCGACGCACTACCTCGAGGAGGCCGACGAGTACGCCGACCGCATCATCCTGGTCCGCCAGGGTCAGATCGTCGCCGACGGGACGGCCGCCCAGATCAAGTCGATGGCTGCCGGACGCACCGTCCGGGCGACCCTTGCCGGGGCGAGCGCTGAGTCGCTGGCGGGCGTCCCCTCGGCCGAGTCCATCGAAGTGCGTGGTGACACCGTCCGGATCCACTCGGGTGACTCCGACGCCGTGGCTCGCTACCTGCTCACGCAGACCGAGGCACACGACCTGGAGATCGAGGCCCGCGGGATCGAGGACGCGTTCATTGCGTTGACCTCGGACGACTCGCCCGGTGCGCCCGGCAACGAAACCAATACCCACACGACCTCGAAGGAGTCCTGACATGTCCAGTGCCGTCAGCCAGACCGCGGTCGCCGTCGACCGCGCCGCCCGCCGGGTTCCGGCGATGGGTGGGCTCAACGCCACCCTCTTGCGTATCGAGCTGATGCGTGTCCTGCGCAACAAGCGCACCATGATCTTCACGCTCCTCATGCCGGCCCTGTTCTACTTCATCTTCGGCGTCGGGCAGGACTACTCCGGTGAGAACGCCGGGCGAGGCAATGTCTCGGCATACATCATGATCTCGATGGCCGCCTACGGGGCGATGATCGCCGCGACCGGTGGGGGGGCCATGGTGGCCACCGAACGCGCCCAAGGGTGGAGCCGACAGCTGCGCCTGACACCCTTGTCGCCGGTCGTCTACGTCTTCGTCAAAATGCTCACCTCGATGATGCTGGGCGCGCTGGCGGTGGTCGTCGTGTTCGTCTTCGGGGCGTTCACCAAGGCACACATGGACACCGCAACCCTCTGGGTCGTGACCGCGCTCATCGCCTGGGCCGGGTCGATCGTGTTCGCCTCGTTCGGGCTGTTCATGGGCTACCTCCTGCCGAGCGAGAACGTCATGCAGGTCATCGGGCCCGGCCTCGCCGTGCTGGCCTTTGCCGGGGGCCTGTTCGTCCCGCTGACCGACGGGTCGACGCTGCAGAAGATCGCCCAGTTCACCCCGATGTACGGCATCTCCTCCCTGGCGCACGCGCCGCTCACCGGTGACTCGTTCCAGTGGACCTGGGTGGCCAATGTCGCGGCCTGGCTGCTGATCTTCGGGGGCGGTGCCGTGTGGCGCTTCCGCAAGGACACGGCTCGGGTCTGACCCCCGGACCTCTCCGACACCCACGCCCGACCCAGACATCGGTACCGTCATGACCATGCCCGACCCCGTCGCCCGCTACGAGACCAGGTTCAACCTGTTCGCCGCAGTGGGCGCTGGGGTCTGGCTGTTGTTCCTCGCCCCCGCCGTGCAGGAGGGCTGGAACGAGCGGGGTGCCGTGGTCGGCTGGGTCGGCCTGGTAAGCATCCTCGCTTTCTCGGCCATCTACGTCTGGTCCTTCATCTGGGGTCGCCCCATGCGGCGCAGCGGGGCCCTCTGGCGGGTGGTCGAGCCCCGAGCTGCCGCCATCATCGTCGTGCTTGTGGTGCTCGGGGCCGTGATGACTCTGACGGTGCACTCCGCGGGGTTGGGCGCGGCGGTCTACATCTCCGTGGCCGGGGTCACGCTCCTGCCCATCCGGTTCTCGATCCCACTCGCGATCATCTTGGCGGCACTGAGCGAGACGCTGGCCCGCATGGTGCCCGGGTGGGACGGCTCCGACGGCATCGCCCTGTCGGTCATGCTGGCCACGCTGGCCGTGTTGAGCATCTGGATCGCCATGCGGCGTAGCCGCGACCTCGTCCTGGCGCAGGAGGAGAACTCGCAGCTGATGATCGGTGAGGAACGGGCCCGGATGGCGCGCGACCTGCACGACATCCTCGGCCACTCCCTCACCGTGATCGCCGTCAAGGCCGAGCTCGCCGACCGGCTCGTGGACGTCAGCCCCGAACGGGCTCGGGCCGAGATCGCCGACATCCAACGGCTCTCGCGCGACGCGCTCGCCGATGTCCGTCGCACCGTCGACGGCGTCCGCGAGCTCAGCCTTCCCGGCGAGATCACCCGGGCGCGTGCGGCTCTTGAGGCTGCCGAGATCGAGGCAGACCTGCCCGGTACGACCGACGAGGTGCCGACCGAGAACCGCGAGCTGTTCGCGTGGGCTCTGCGCGAGGGCGTCACCAACGTGGTGCGGCACAGCTGCGCCGCGCAGTGCACGGTGACGCTGGCGCCCGACCAGATCACTGTCGCCGACGACGGGCGGGGTAGGCCGGACGCCGCCGTCGTCGCGATCCGCGACGGACACGGGCTCTCGGGGCTGCGCGAACGGGCCGCGGCGGCGGGGGCGCACGTGGTCGTCGACGCGCCAGTGGCAGGCGGCTTCCGAATGACGCTGCGGATGGGTCATCCGGCGGCGGTCCAGGCGGAGAAGGCCCCACTGCTGCGCGAGCTCGTCCACGAGCCCAGCGGATCCGTCAACCCAGTCGACTCGGTCGACTCGGTCGACCAGGGCGTGCGGTGACCATCCGGCTGCTGCTCGCGGACGACCAGGCCCTCGTCCGTGGCGCGCTCGCCAGCCTCCTCGACCTGGAGCCGGACATGCAGGTCGTTGCCGAGGTGGGTCGCGGCGACGAGGTCATCCCCGCCGCGAAGGAGCACCTCCCGGACGTGGCCCTGCTCGACGTGGAGATGCCCGGAGGTGACGGCATCGCGACCACCCGCGAGCTGCGGGCCGCCATGCCGGGGGTCAAGGTGGTCATTGTCACGACCTTCGGACGGCCGGGTTTCCTGCGTCGGGCGCTGCTCGCAGGAGCGACCGGGTTCGTCGTCAAGGACACCCCGGCCCGACAGCTCGCAGACGCCGTCCGCCGGGTGCATTCGGGCCTGCGCGTCGTGGACCCGACCCTCGCCGCGGACAGCCTGGCCGTCGGCGACTCACCGTTGACGACTCGCGAGGCCGAGGTGCTGCGCGCCGCTCGCGAAGGCGGCAGCGTGAGCGACATCGCTCGCGTGGTCTTCCTTTCCGAGGGCACCGTCCGCAACCACCTGTCCTCGGCGATCGGTAAGACGGACGCCCGCAACCGCGCCGATGCCGTGCGCGTCGCCGAGGAGAACGGCTGGCTGTGAGTGCTGCGACGGGACCGCAGCCGGCGGTCCGGCTGGTCCTGGTCCACGGGTCGCGCCTTTCGCACACCCAGTGGGACCCGCAGGTACGCCTGCTCGCCTGCGACCCGTCGCTGGCCGCGGGCCTCGAGGTCGTGACACCTGACCTCCCTGGGCATGGGGCCCGCGCGGCGGAGCCGTTCACCCTGGACGCCGCAATCGACGTCATCGACGCGGCCGTCGAGTCCGCGTCCCCGTCCGGCCGTCCGGCGCCCTCGCGGGTCGTCGTCGTCGGACACTCACTCGGTGGTTACGCAGCGATGGCCTACGCGGAGGCCCACCCGCGCCGACTCGACGGCCTGGTGCTTCTCAGCTGCGCGGCCGTGCCCCGAGGGGTGGGCGCCGCGGCATACCGAAGCGTCGCCAGCCTGGCGGACCGGCTCGGAGAGGTGCGGATGACCACCCTGGACAACCGCCTGCTGCGCCGGTTCTACCCACCCGACGTGGTGGAACCCATCATCGCCGGCGGATACTACTTTGCCCCCACCGCCGCCGCCTGGCGGGAGGTCATGGCCCGCTGCGGACCCTGGATGTTGCGCGCGGTGAGCTGTCCCGTCCTGGTCGCCGGAGGCCGGTACGACCAGCTGATGATCCACGCCCGTCGGTATGCCCGCGAGGCCCCGCAGGGGCGGGTCGTCGTCATCCCGCGAGCCGGTCACTTCGTGGGGCTCGACCAGCCCGAACGGGTCACCCGGCTGCTCGCGGACTTCGCCCTGTCAGTGCCAGATGGGAGACTGTTGGCCTGATGAACACCGCCCAGACCCTGCTGCCACCGCTGCGGATCGGCCGACACGTCATCGCGTCCCCGGTCGTCCTGGCGCCGATGGCCGGCATCACCAACCGCGCCTTCCGCCGACTCTGCCGCGAGTCGGGAGCTTCGTCCGCCGGTGCGCCGAGCACACCGTCGGGAGCCACGTCCCTCTACGTCAGCGAGATGATCACGTCCCGCGCGCTGGTCGAGCGCAACGCGACGACGATGCGTCTCATCGAGCACGACCCCGACGAGAGCCCTCGCTCGATCCAGCTCTACAGCGTGGACCCGGCGACGGCACGCGCCGCGGCACGGATCCTCGTGAGTGAGGACCGGGCTGACCACATCGACCTGAACTTCGGCTGTCCTGTCCCCAAGGTGACGCGCAAGGGCGGTGGCTCGGCGCTGCCCTGGAAGCGCGACCTCTTCAGGGCGATCGTCGCAGCGGTCGTCGAGGAGGGGGCGCGTGGCGACGTGCCGGTCACCATGAAGATGCGCACCGGCATCGACGACGAGCACCTGACCTATCTCGAGGCGGGCCTGGTCGCGCAGGCCGAGGGCGTGCACGCCGTCGCACTGCATGCGCGAACCGCGGCTCAGGCCTACTCCGGCACGGCCGACTGGTCGGCCATCCGACTGCTCAAGCAGACGGTCACCGACATCCCCGTCCTCGGCAACGGCGACATCTGGTCGGCCGAGGACGCCCTGCGGATGACCGCGGAGACCGGCTGCGACGGGGTCGTCGTCGGCCGCGGCTGCCTCGGCCGTCCGTGGCTGTTCGCCGACCTGGCCGCGGCGTTCTCGGGGTCCGGGGAGCGGGCCCTGCCAAACCTCGGGGAGGTCGCCGACACGATGCGGCGGCACGCGGCATACCTGGTGGACTTCTACGGCGACGAGGGGCGTGGCTGCCGTGACATCCGCAAGCACGTTGCGTGGTACCTCAAGGGGTTCCCCGCCGGCGGGACGCTACGCACGTCACTCGCCCTGGTCGACACGCTCGCTGACCTCGACCGCATGCTCGAGACCCTCGACCCCGCGGCCCCCTGGCCGGGGGACCACGCCGAAGGTCCGCGTGGTCGCTCCGGTTCGTCGCGCCGCGTTGCTCTCCCCGACGGGTGGCTCGACTCCCGCGAGCTCAGCCCGGAGCATGCTGTGCGGATGGCCGAGGCCGAGCTGTCGGTCTCGGGAGGCTGAGGTGGGGAGTCGACTCGGGGGGACACCGGAGCGGCCGGCGTTGCTCTTCGACGGACCGGAGGACTTCCGGACCTGGCTCGAGCTTCACCACGAGAGCGAGACAGAGCTCTGGATGGGGCTGACCAAGAAGCACGTCGAGCCTCGGGGCCTCACCTGGGAAGAGGCGGTCCCCGAGGCGCTCTGCTACGGCTGGATCGACTCGCGTGCCGAGCGCATCGACGAGGATCTCCGCCGGCAACGCTGGACCCCACGGAAGAAGACCAGCACCTGGAGCCGGGTCAACCTCGATCTGGTCGAACGACTGACGGCCCAGGGTCGGATGCGACCCAACGGGATCGCCGCCTGGGACGCTCGTCGCGAGGACCGGCAGGCGACCTACGCCTACGAGCAGGCCGGCCTGCTCGCTCTTCCCGAGCGATATGCCGCCCAGCTAGCGGCCAACGCTGCGGCCGCGGCGTTCTGGTCGCTGGCGACGGGGAGCTATCAGAAGATCTGCATCAACTGGGTCCTGTCGGCCAAGCAGCAGGCCACGAACGATGCTCGGATGGACCGGCTGGTCACGGACAGCGCCGCGGGCTTGATGATTCCGAGCCAGCGCTACGGGACCGCGCCCAGCTGGGTGGCTCGGGCTGCGGCGGCGGCGGCCGAGGCGGCCGAGGTGTCCCCGGGCTGATCGGCTCGGCGCTGCTCCAGTGCGTGAGCCAGCCCCACCCGGCTGCGCAGGAACGCGGCGGCATGCGGCACGACCGGGTTGTCGAGCAAATCGTGCTCCACTGCCAGCTCGAGCGCCCGGCGCACCGCGGCGACGTCGTCCCGCTCGGCGGCCCTGCGCAGCGCGATCCGCAGCAGCAGAGGCGCAAGTTCCGCCTGTGAGCTCGGCCCCAGCCGGTCGAACGCGCGTAGCCAGCGTCCGACCGGCTGCCCGGCAACGGCCTCGACCAGCAGTCTGAGCGCCGCGACGGTCTGCGCCCGAGGCGCGTCGTCCTCCCCCGGTGAGGGCCGGTCCGCCTCGCGGTCCGCCTCGGCAGCGAGCGTGCAGGCGCAGAGAATGCCCATGACGATCGACGAGTGGTACGAGGTGGCGAGCAGGTATGCCTCACCGCTTTCGCTACCGAGCGCAGCGTGTGTCTCTGTCGAGAACTGCGGTCCGACAACGAGTCCTGTCTCGTCCTGCGCTGCCGCCAGGAGGCGCCAGGCGAACCGGGCGATGGCCGACGGTGTCGCACCCAGCATCGGCCACGTCCAGAGCGCCTCCGCCGCCAGGTCGAGGTTGCCGCTGTCGAGCGCGACGGCCAGCGCCGTCTCGGCGTCGGCGAGAACGTTGTCAACCGGGCGCGGGAGGGTCGTGACCCGGCGGCCGCTGTCGCTGGCATACATGACGATGTGGGTGAAGGAGTAGAGCTCGAGCAGGGAGCAGGTGACGGGGTCCAGCGGACGCCCGATGACCGAGCTGGCGAGGAGCGCGGTCTCCACCGGGAGGGTGCTGGGCGCAGCGCCCGTCCACAGGAATCGCAGCCAGAGCTGTTCGAGGGCGCGCGTCGGCGTCCGTTCGAGCCCGGGGTGGCCCTCCGCCGGGACCACGCGGTCGAGCAGGTCGTCGACCGTCGGGTCGGGCAACCCGAGGTCGCGTAGATGCAGGTGGCCGAACCCCTCGTCGAGAGCCGTGTCGGGTCGCACACAGAGCGAGGCCAGCAGGTCCGTGCTGCGGACATGCGGGGCGACGGTCCGCGCCAGCGCGGACACCGCCGCGCGAAGCACCGCGTCGTCGCCCAGTACGGCGGCCCGGTGCGCCGCGCGTAGTAGCAGGCAGGTCTCGCCCAGCACCTTGCTCGCGACCAACGGGCCGATACCCGGCAGGTCGGGAAGAGCTGGTGGTTCCGGACCGGTTGCCGCGTCCACGGCGGCTGCAGCGATGCGCAGCGCGCCGTGGACCCGGCTGGTGAGGTCGAGAACCGAGCTCGCACTCATGCGTGATCCCGCGGTGAGCAGTGGTCGCTCAGACGTGCTGCTGCCCGAGCTGCTCGAACTGGCTCACGTTGGCCCGGTTCATCACCGGACCAATCCCGCAGTTCCACACGGCGTTGCCGTTGATGATGGTGGCGAAGTCCTCCCCTTCGAGGAGCGCCCGCTCCCCGTAGGAGCTGAGAACGCCGGCGATGGCCTCGAGGTTGATGGCCTTGCTCTGGACCAGTGCCTCGACGACCTCTTGCTGCAGCTTGCTTCTCTGGTACGGCATCGACGAACTCCCTTTGTCTCGATGTTCACCACCGGCCCACTGCCGGTAGCACCAGGGAGGAGCGCCGAGGCAGGCCTGCCGATACCAGCCCTACTAGGGTGATTGGGTGGCATGGTTGCTCGCGCAAGGGTCCGGGTTCTTCCGCAGGGGTGACGACGGCGCAGGACGAGGACGACGATGACCACGCGTTCGGCACCGACCTGGCCGTCGCCGGCGGCCCTGACGAGCTCGTCGTCGTCCCGCAGAACCTCATCGCCGCTCGGTGGGTGAACTTCGAGCGAGGTTGGCTCCCCGGCGTCGTCGCCCACCTCGTGCGCGTCCGCGACTCGCGCTGACGGATCGGCGCGCCCCGCATCCGGCGCGCGGCATACATTCACGACATGTCCACCACCGGCAGCTACAGCGCACGAGACCGCGAGCGGTGGGTGGCTGAGGACCCGGCGCACAAGCGGGCCGATCGCGACGACTTCGCCAGGGACCGGGCCCGGCTGATTCACTCCGCATCGTTGCGCCGGCTGTCGGCCAAGACCCAGGTGGTCCAGCCGGGCAGCGACGAGTTCGCGCGGACCCGCCTCACCCACTCGCTCGAGGTGGCGCAGATCGGGCGTGAGTTCGGCGCGGCTCTGGGGTGTGACGCCGACGTTGTCGACACCGCCTGTCTGGCGCACGACCTCGGTCACCCGCCGTTCGGGCACAACGGCGAGGCGGCGCTCGACGCGGTCGCCGGCGCGATCGGTGGTTTCGAGGGCAACGCGCAAACGCTGCGGGTGCTGACCCGGTTGGAGCCCAAGCGGTGGCACCAGGACGGCCGTCCCGCCGGCCTCAACCTCACCCGGGCCAGTCTGGACGCCACGACCAAGTACCCCTGGCAACGCGGTGAAGCTCCCGTCCCGACACCGAAGTTCGGTGTCTATGCCGGCGACCTGCCGGTCTTCGACTGGTTCCGGGACGGCGTGGCGCCCGGTCGCCGATGTATCGAGGCCGACGTCATGGACTGGAGCGACGACGTCGCCTACAGCGTCCATGACATCGAGGACGCCATCGCGTCGGGGAGTATCGACCCAGGCCTGCTGCACACGCGAGCCGAGGTCGCGGTCGCGTTCGACGTGGCCAAGGTGACGTATGCCCCGGACCTCACCGAGGACGACTTCGCGGCCGCCCTCGACCGACTTCTGGCCACAGGCGTGATTCCGCTGCAGCACAACGGAACCCGTCAGGACCTAGCGGCACTCAAGGACATGACGAGCCGGTTGGTCGGACGGTTCGTCCTCTGGGTCGAGCAGGCGACACGGGCCCGGCACGGCGACGGCCCGCTGACCCGTTACAACGCGCACCTCGTGATCCCGGACGAGGTCCGGGCCGAGGCATCGGTGCTCAAGGCCGTCGCCGCACATTTTGTGATGTTCGCCGACGAGCGAATCGCCGTGATGGAACGTCAGCGGGAGGTCGTCGTCGACCTCGTGGCGGGGTTCCTGACCGACCCGGGCCGGCTCGACCGCGACCTGCGCGCCGACTTCGAGTCCGCGCCCGGCGACGGCGCCAGGCTGCGGGTCGCCGTCGACCAGGTGGCGGCCCTGACCGACGCGCGTGCCCTGAACCTGCACCGCGACTGGGCCTCATGAGGTCGCGATGACGTCGACCGCATACGGTTGAGGCTCGTGGTGGGGTTGACCAGGGAGCGCACGTGAGCACTGGCAAGGCGGTGGGTGGGCTGGTCGCGATCACCCTGGTGCTCGGCGGCGGCCTGGTGGCGGCCGACCGCTTCGCCGCGTCCTACGCCCAGGACTATGCCCGCGACGCGGTCAACTCCCAGCTGAAGGCGAAGGGGGAGACGCACGTCGACGTGCACGGTTTCCCCTTCCTCACCCACGCCATCGGGGGGACGTTGGACGAGGTCACGGTGACCGTTCCGGCAGCCACCGTCAATGACCTCCCTGTATCGGACGTCGCGGTCGACGCTCGCCAGGTCAAGGTCGACGCGTTCTCCACGCAGAGGCATCCCACCGCGGGAGACGTCGTGGTCCAAGCGACCATTCCGGTCGCCTCGCTCCAGTCCGCGGTGAAGAAGCAGAGCAACCTCGACGTCTCTCTGTCCGTCGAGGGGTCGGTCCTACGGGCCACCGGCACCATCCTCGGCTTGAGCTTGAAAGCCGCCGTCACCCCACGAGTACAGACGGGCAAGCTCCTGGTCGGCATCTCGGACGTCACCCTCGGCGACCGCGCGGTGTCTGTCGACTCCTTTCCGGCGCTGCACGACGCGCTCAGCGGGATCACCGTGCCGATCCAGGGTCTTCCAGCGGGTATGTCGCTCACCGGTGCGCAGGTCGTGCCCACCGGCGTACGTGTCACGGCATCGGGCACCAACGTCGCCCTCCCGGTGAGCTGACCGGTCCCTGGTCACCCAGCCTGGGGATTGCCGCCGGACGCACCGCCACGGCGACCTAGACTCGGCCACTGTGGCGGGACGCATCAAGGCCGAGGACGTTGCCGCGGTCAAGGAGCGCACCTCGATCGAGGACCTGGTCCGCGAGCACGTCACCCTGCGCCGTTCTGGCAGCAGCCTGGTCGGCCTCTGCCCGTTCCACGACGAGAAGAGCCCGTCGTTCAACGTCAGCCCGCTGACCGGTTACTACCACTGCTACGGCTGCGGTGAGGGGGGTGACGCGATCTCGTTCGTGCAGAAGGTCGAGCACCTGAGCTTCATCGAGGCCGTCGAGAAGCTCGCGCAGAAGCTCGGGATGGAGCTGCACTTCGAGGACGGCGGCGCCCGGGGCCGCGACGAGGGGGGCATCGGACGACGCGCCCGGTTGGTCGAGGCGCACCGCGTCGCGCAGGAGTTCTACGCCGACCAGCTGCTGACGACGCCGGCGGCCCGGGCCGGCCGCGACTTCATGCGCGCCCGCGGCTTCGACAGCGCCGCGGCCACCCAGTTCGGGGTCGGGTATGCGCCTCGTGGGGGAGAGGACCTGGCCAGACACCTGCGGTCGAAGGGCTTCCAGGACGACGAGGTTGTCGCCGGAGGGTTGGCCGGTCACGGCAGCCGCGGGCTCTACGACCGGTTCCGGGGCCGGCTCGTCTGGCCGATCCGTGACATCACCGGTGACACGGTGGGCTTTGGTGCCCGCCGGCTCTACGACGACGACCGGATCGAGGCGAAGTACCTCAACACCTCGGAGACTCCTGTTTACAAGAAGTCGACCGTGCTCTACGGCCTGGACGCGGCCAAGAAGGCGATCGCGCGCGACCGCACGGCCGTCGTCGTCGAGGGCTACACCGACGTCATGGCCTGCCACCTGGCGGGTGTCGAGACGGCGATCGCCACCTGCGGGACGGCCTTCGGGGTCGAGCACATCAAGACGTTGCGTCGGATCATGCGCGACGAGGCCGACCTCGCACCTGCCCGGGTGATCTTCACGTTCGACGGCGACAAGGCCGGACAGAAGGCCGCCATGCGCGCGTTCCAGGAGGACCAGCGCTGGGCGTCTCAGTCGTTCGTCGCCGTGGAGCAGTCGGGCAAGGATCCGTGCGAGCTGCGCCAGGCCGAGGGCGACCTCGCGGTTCGGGCCCTCGTGGAGGACGCGGTCCCGCTGTTCGAGTTCGCGCTGCGCACGACCGTCGGGAGGTTCGACCTCGAGACGGTGGAAGGCCGGATCCAGGCCATGCGTGCAGCCGCGCCCATCGTGGCCGAGATCCGCGACCGGTCGCTACGCCCCGAGTACACCCGGGCGCTCGCGGGCCTGCTGGGTCTCGAGGTGGAGCAGGTCGCCGCCGAGGTGGCGCGAGCCGGGAAGGCGGGTCAGAAGCCCCCGGTCGAGCAGCGGACCCAGCAACACCTGGAGCCGTCCGAGGCCTCCCTGGAGCCCACCGCCGCCGAGCTGCGCGATGCGATGCCCCGGCCGGACCTGCGCGACCCGGTCGTCATGGTCGAGCGGCAGCTGTTGCAGGTGGTCCTGCAGCTCCCTTCGTTGGTCGACGCGGACAGCCTCGACCTGCTGGACTCGTCGGCTTTCAGCGCCCCGGCGCACCGTGCGGTCTTCGACGCCATCGTCGGGGCGGGGGGCATCCGGGCTCGATCCTGCGGCTCGGCCTCCAGCTGGACCGACGCGGTCGTCGCCGCGGCTCCCGCGGCCGTCCACCCCCTCATCGCCGAGCTCGCCGTCGCGTCGTTGCCTGTGACGCCCGAGCGCGCGACCGGTCTGCCGAGCCGCCGGTATGCCGCCTCGCTCGTCCTGCGACTGCGTGAGGTGGTCCTGACCCGTCGGATCGCCGACGCGATGAGCCAGCTGCGCCGGCTCGACAGCTCGGGAACGGCCGACCCCGAGCAGCAGCGAGAGCTAGGGCAGCGCCTCCAGCAGCTCCAGCGCGAGCTGGCGTCGATGCGCGACCGTGAGGAGTCTTGATGAAACTGCCGCTGTCCCGGCGCCGCGACCATGCGGTGCCCGCCGCCATCGTGGCTGTCCTGGGTGACCTGAAGCGGGACCGAGTCCTGTCGGGAGCGGGCGATGCCGACTCCCGGGCCTGGCTGGTCGCCAGCAGCTACACGATCTCCTTCGTCGACCCCGGCCAGGACGCGGGGGACGAGCTGGTCTGGTCACGGCCCTGGCACCTGGTCGACGCAGGCTCGTGGAGCCGTGAGGCGTCCACCTTGACGCTGACCTGGGTCGACAAGGCCGCCCCGGCCCAGCTGCGGCTGGGTGACGGACTCGGCGAGCGCGAGTTCCTGCAGACGCTGAGGGAGCGGGTCCAGGCCAGCGTGGTCCAGACCGAGGAGCTGGCCCTGTCCGGGCGGCGCACCGGACGAGCGGTGATACGTCAGGACCTGCGCACCGGAGAGCTGCTCGAGCAGGTCGTGCTCGGCCGTGGAGTCCGCGAGGACGACGAGGTCCGGTTCGCAGCGGACCGGGCGCTCACCTCACTGCGTGAACAGGTCGGTATGCCGCACCCCTGAGCGCGTCGGTCGCCGCCTCGGGTGCCGACGCTGCCGGGCCACGAGGAATGACGCCTCGGAGCACTCTCGTGGCCCAGGGGGTCCGGCTGCCACGACCGATGACGCCTGGGGCAATGGTCGTGGCCCAGGTGACGAGCGGGCCGCCCGCAGCCCAGTTCGCGCAGCTCCGCCGTGAGAGCGCCTGGCGTCTCGCCGGTGTTTGGTCGCCGTCTCGAGTCTGGATGACCGGCGCCTTTGTCTGCGTCCGACGTTGTGGTGGCCAGGGCGACCGAACTGTCAGACGCAACGAGGCCGGCTGTGAGCGGGTCCCCGATTCCGTTGATCGGGGCGCCCTTTGCTACTCTTGCGGCCGCGCACGTCGCGGTCCCCTGTAGCTCAATTGGCAGAGCAGCCGACTGTTAATCGGCAGGTTGTTGGTTCGAGTCCAACCGGGGGAGC
>NZ_JBDTKA010000140.1:0-8849 GCF_039935575.1 Lapillicoccus sp. | reverse complement strand
AGCGTGGCCGCGGCGAGGTTGGTCGCTGCGGTGGTCACGGCCTGCTCGGCGGCGGTGATGGCCGCCTGGTCGGTCAGCTCCTTCGCCTGCGTGGCGGCCGCCAGGGCCGCGGCGGACAGCGTGCTCGCCGACCCTCCGCCAGAGCCTGACCCGCCCGTCGAGTGCGACGCGCTCGAGGAGGTCGGCGCCGCTGGCTTGCTGGTTGATGCGACGGTTGTCGTGCTGTGGCTAGCCTGCGCCATCTGTTGCTGGGCCTTGGTTAGCGCGGTGCTGTATTCGGAGACCGCCTTCTGGGCATCGGTCAGTGCCGTGGCCCACTTCTGCAGCGCCGGGACGCAGGCGTCAATATCTCCGACTTTGACGTTGTAGATCAGTCCGATACCTGCGGCAGTTGCGGTCGTTGAGTGGGTAGCCGTCGCCGTCGGTGAGGTGGTAGCCGTCGCCGTCGGTGAGGTGGTCGAGGTCCCGGTGGGACTGTGGGACGGCGGCGGCGTCACCGGCCTGGCGCTCAGCACCAGTCCGCAGGCCCTAGCCTCTTCGGCCGCGGCGGAGTTCATCGTCGCGACAACCTGTTTCAGCGGGCCAGGGTCGGGCATTTTGATGGCCGGAATCGCCGGAGCGGACGGTTTTGCACTTGGTGTTGCCGACGGCGTACTTGGGGTGGTCGACGGCGTACTCGACCCGCTCGTCGTCGTGGCCGTCTGGTCCGTCGTCAGCTGCGCCTGAGCCGTCAGCAGCTGGGCCTGGGCATCGGTTATCGCGGCCTGCAACGGGGTCTGGTCGATGGTCGCAAGCTGCTGGCCGGCGGTGACGGTGTCGCCGACGCCGACGCTGACGCCAGTCACGCTCCCGCTGACCGGAAAGGCCGCTGTGACCTGCGAGACCCTCTTGACCGTGCCGGTCAGCATGAGGAACTGCGACACCGAACCGGTGCCGACGGTCGCCAGCCGATAGGTGGAGTCCGGCGAGGGAGTGCTCACCTGGGCGTACGCCGCGTACCCGCCGGTCCCGAGCACGACGACCGTCCCCACGGCGACGGCTGCACGCCGACGCCACCGGTTCTTACGACGCCGAGGGACCCGGTCAGCCATGGGTGGTGCCCGTCGTTGCCGCGCCGCCCGCCCCACCGGCACCGGCAGCACCGCCGGCGCCACGTCCCGCGGTGCACGAACCCTTCGTCGCGGGTCGGAGTGTGACCGCAGTGGCCGCGACTGACCCGGTGTCGTCGGCCTTGCCCAGCGCGGTCGCGCACTCGCCGACCGAGACGTCCGCCGCGGTGGCGGCGACCTCCTTGAGATAGGTGGTCGACGAGGTGGTCGTGATCGCCACGCTGGTCGGTGTGGGCGAGCTCGTCGCGGTTTCAGACGTCACCGTCGACCCGGGCGTCCGACCCTGCCGCATCGTCACCTGCACGGTGATGACGTCGCCGCTGACCGCGGTGACGCGGCCGCTGACGCCGCGTCGGGCGAACCCGCCGGTGCACGCGCCCTTCGCGGCGGGTCGGACCTGGACGGTGGCAGCCGCGACGGCCGTGGCCGGAGCAGCGCCCGGCGAGCCACTCGCCCCGCTGCTCGCGCTCGTTATGGGTTCGGTGACGGTGACGCACGAGCCGACCGCGACGTCCGCGAGGGCGGCGGTGGTATACGAGGTGAACATCGTGGAGCCGGTCCAGGACACCGCGGTCTGATCCGTCCGCGTCTGGACCTGCATCGTCGATCCGGTCACGGCGGCGACCAGACCGGTGACACCCGGACTGCCGCCCTGCCCCCCGGCCTGGCCGACCCCCTGCGCGCCCTGTGTGGCGCTGGTCGAAGCCGGCGCAGGGCTCGCTGCCGTTCCTGACCCACCACAGGCGCTGAGGGTGAGGGCACCAGTGAGCGCCAGGGCGGCATACGGGGCCACGCGGGTGGCGAGGAGGCGAGCGGAACGGGTCTTCAACACGGTCGTCATGACGGTCACTTTCATTCGCTTCTGAGGGCGTCGATGGGGGCGAGACGGGCGGCGCGGTTGGCCGGGTAGACACCGGCCGCGAGGCCGATGACCAGGGAGACGACGAGGGCACCCACCGCGGAGATGGCGGAGATGGTCACGGGCTGGGAGATCAGCCGCGGCAGGAGCGCGGCACCGGCGTAACCCACGACGAGGCCGAGGACGCCCCCGGTCAGGCCGAGCAGGCTCGCCTCGACCAGGAACTGGCGCAGGATCACCGTCGGCGTGGCCCCGAGGGCCTTGCGCAGGCCGATCTCACGGATCCGCTCCGCGACCGAGACAAGCATGATGTTCATGACGCCGATGCCCCCGACCAGGAGTGAGATCGCGGCGATCCCGCCGAGCAGGACAGTCAGGATGTGCTCGGTGCTCGTGGCGGTCTCGACGAGAGACTGCTGGCTGCTGAGGGTGAAGTCGGCGGTGGTCGCGGTGACCCCGTGGCTGGTGAGCAGAGCGGCGTTGACCTCCTGGTAGGCCGCGGAGAGGGTGTCCTGGCTCTTCGCCTGCAGGTAGATCGTCGAGACGGCTTCGGGGTTGGTGCTGGTCGAGACGCGGGTCGCATAGGTCGTCATCGGGATGAGGACCTGGTCGTCCAGGTTGGTCGACGAGCTCGTGCCCTGGCTGTCGAGGACCCCGATCACGGTGAACTGGGCATTGTTGACCGTGACCGTCTGGCCGATGGGATCGCCGGTGAACAGCTCGCCGGCGGTCGTCGGCCCGAGGACCGCGACCGAGCTGCCTGACGTCACGTCGGCGTCCGTGAAGAACCGGCCGTTGGTCACGGTCCGGGCGCGGACGGTCAGCCAAGCGGGACTGGTGCCGACGACCGAGGAGGTCCAGGTGTTGGAGCCGGCAGCCAGGGACTGCGAGCTCGTGGAGGCAGCCGCGACTTCCGCGACGTCGGGAGCGACGGTGGGGTCGGCGAGCATCTGGGCGTCGGCCGCGGTCAGGGTCGTGGCGGACCCCTGACCACCCCGGAAGCCGGTGGAGGACGTCGTGCTCCCGGGAGTGACCACGAGCAGGTTCGACCCGAGCGCATTGATAGCGCTGGCGACCTGCTGCTGCGCGCCTTGGCCGAGGCCCACGGTGAGCATGACCGCGGCGATGCCGATGAGGATGCCGAGCATCGTCAGGACCGAACGCATCCGACGGGCGAGGATCGCCTCGTACGCTGTCCGGAAGGTGTCGGCCCAAGTCACGGCGCCTCCTCCCTCGAAGTGTCAGGTGACCACAGGGGTATGCGGGTGGTCTCCTCCTCCTGCTCGGCGAGAGCTGCCGTTGCCGCCAGCTCCTCCTCGTGGGAGTGGAAGAGGTGACCGTCGCGGATGAACACGACCCGGGCCGCCTCGTTGGCGACCTCGCGTTCGTGGGTGATCAGGACGACGGTGCGACCCTGGTCGTGCAGCTCCTTGAACAGCGAGAGCACGTCGCGGGTCGAGGTGCTGTCGAGGTTGCCGGTGGGTTCGTCGGCGAGGATGAGGTCGGGGTCGGTCACGAGGGCGCGCGCCACCGAGACCCGTTGCTGCTGGCCGCCGGACAGCTCGGTCGGCTTGTGGTCCACCCGGTCGCCCAAGCCGACCCGTTCGAGCGCCTCGATAGCCCGGCGGCGGCGTTCCTTGCGCGGCACACCGGCATACACGAGGGGGAGCTCGACGTTGCGCCACGCGGTCAGGGTCGCGAGCAGGTTGAACTGCTGGAAGACGAACCCGATCCGGCGGTTTCGGACGTCGGCCAGATCCTCCTCGTCCATGCCGCCGACGTCGACCCCGGCAAGCCGGTAGGCGCCGGAGGTCGGGATGTCGAGCGCGCCGAGGATGTGCATCAGCGTGGACTTCCCCGAGCCGGACGGACCCATGATCGCGACGTAGTCACCCTCAGGCACCACAAGGTCGATGCCGCGCAGGGCCTCCACCTCGATCGAGCCGGTGGCGTAGGTCTTGCGCACCTGGCTCAGGTCAAGGATCGGGGTCAGGATCGGGATCGGCTCGGACGCGGACTCGCCCTCGGCAGCATCGTCCACATCGGGGTCGCCGACCACGGGGTCGGTGTCGTCGAGCACGGGCTCCTCGAGCAGAGACGTCATCAGTTGCCGGCCGGTCTGGCTGGAGCAGCACCGCCACCGGGGGCCTGACCGCCGGCGCCAGTCCCGAAGCCGCCACCGAACCCGGTGCCAGTGCCCGCTCCGTTGCCATACCCGTTGCGAGTGCCGGTGCCGCCGGTGCCGCCGGTCCCCGTCCCCGTGCGTCCGGCCCGGGCCGTGACGACGACCTGGTCACCCGCGGCAATGCCCTTGGTGATCTGTGTCGTGGCGCCGTAGACGGTTCCCACGGTGACCGCGGTGCTCACCTGGGCGCCGTCCTTCATCTGGTAGACGACGGTCATCCCGTTCTCCTGGTGGATCGCCGCGGTGGGGACGGTCAGGACGTCGGGCACCTGCTTGACGGTGACCACGACGGCAGCCGTGGTGCCGGCGTACACACCGGTGGGTGTGCCAGTGACCGCGATGGTGACCGGGAAGGTAGACGTACCACCGGTGGTCGTGCCGATCACCCCGACCGTCGAGACGGTGCCGAAGATCGCCTGGGTCGCGTCGGTGGGGGTGATCGTGGCCTGCAGGCCCGTCTTGAGCTTGGCCAGGTCGGAGGCGCCGACGGTCGCGTCGACCAGCCACGCGTTCGTCGAGATCACCGTGAACTGCGAGCTGGACGTCGCACTTGCCGCCGCGTTCGAGCCGGTCGACCCGCTCGCTCCGCCGCCGCTTCCGGCGCTGCTCGAGCTGGACGTCCCACCGCCCACGGTGTCACCGATGGCGACGTTGACCGCGGCCACGGTCCCGGCGATGGTCGAGGTGAGGCTGGCCTGGGTGAGCGCCGTCTGCGCCGCGGTGACCTTGGACTGGGCAGAGGTCACCTGGGCGTTCGCGGAGGCGATCTGCCCGCTGTTGGCCGCAGCGGTGGCGGCAGTGAGCTGGGCCTGTGCGGCGGTCAGCTGCTGCTGGGTCAGCGTGACGGCTGCCTGCAGGGTGCTGGGGTCGATGGTCGCGAGCGTCTGACCCGCCGTAACGGTGTCGCCGACCTTGACGGCCACTGCGGTCACCGAACCACCTTGGGCGAACTTCAGGCTGGCCTGCGTCGCTGGCTCGATGGTGCCGGTCGCCGAGACCGTCTCCTTGACCGTCGTCGTCGACGCCGCCACCAGCTGGGTCGCCGCCGCCGCGGCGGTCGCGGAGCTCCGATGGGTCAATGCCCAGGCCCCACCGGCACCACCGAGCACGAGGACCGCCGCCACGATGGCGATCACGACCTTGCGCCGGCTGCGGCGACGCGCCTCGACTCGTGTGTGCACTCGGTCCACCCGTTGGCCTCGATGTTGCGGTTCGGCATTCTTCGTCTGATGCGTGTGTTGCGGTGCGTCGCTCTGCGAGCTGTCGTGCCTGGACAGCTGGGCCCAGCGGCGCTGAGCTTCGACCCGATCGGAACGTAGGAGCGCGGTCTGGGTCGCGCATGGCGCGCCCCTGTGACCGACCTGTGAGAGAAGATCGTCCCGGGACATCGGCGCCTACTCCGTCTGGCTCGCTGCCCTGTCCGCGTCTTATCGCGGAGGGCTGCTGCTGCCCGGCCGGCTATGGGCAGGAGTGAGCAGGCGTGAGCAGGCGTGGGCAGGCGTGAGCAGGCGTGAGCAGGGATGAGCGCGGCGGTACCGGGGGGAGTGGTACCGCCGCGCTCGGTGGTCGTGTCTATCGGGGGGTGACACGACCACGGTGTCGCCGGGGACGGGGATCCGCCGGCAGCCTGCACAGCATAAGGACATCGGTGACGTCGAGGAAGCCGGTCCGCGCGTGTCGAACCCTCTTCCACCGGCAGCGACCGGGAATGGCGTCCGGTGTGTCCCCGTTAGTGTCGGTTCGTGACCTCGATCCCCGCCGCGACCCCGATCCGCGGCGTCGTCGTCGACTTCCACCACACCCTCGTCCACGGGGGTGACGCCGCCCGTTGGGTGCGGGACGCGTGGCGGGACCTGGGCCGGGACGGCGACCCCCGCGCGGTGCTCGGACCCGACACGTTCGGCGCAGCGGTGTCCTTCCTGGACCGGATCTGGGAGCACGCCCGCGACGTCGACCCCGATAGCCACCGCGACCTGGACGCCCGCCGGCACCGAGACGTCTACGACCGCACGGTCGTCGGGGCGCCCGGAGTCGACGCAGAGCTCGCCGACGCCATGTATGGCCTCACCCACCTCCAGTGGGCCACTTACACGGACACCCTCCCCGTCTTGCAAGCCCTGCGGGACAACGGGACCCGCATCGTCGTGCTCTCGAATGTCGGCTACGACCTGCGCCCCGTCCTGCGGCGGACCGGCATCGACGGTCTCGTCGACGGTCTCGTGATGTCTTACGAGGTCGGAGTCGTCAAGCCCGACCGCGGCATCTTCCAGCGAGCGCTGGACCTCCTCGGCCTGCCGGCGGCGGAGGTGTTGATGGTCGGCGACGCGTGGAGCGACGATGCCGCCGCCGCCGCGCTCGGTGTGCGGACGCTGATCCTGCCGCGCACCGATACCGACTCGCACGGTCTCGAGCTGGTCCTGCGGCTCGTGGTAGTCAGCCCCCCGGGCCGGCCGTCAGGCTGAGGGTCGGCCCGTCCCAACGATCCCGGAGCCAGCGGTCGTGGCTGGTGACGATGGCGGTGCCGCTGGAGCGCCCGAGCGCTTCCTCCAGCTCGCCCGCGAGGGTCAGCGAGATGTGGTTGGTGGGCTCGTCGAGCAGCAAAAGGTCGGGCGCGCTCAGGACCACCAGCGCGAGCGCCAGGCGACGTTGCTGTCCCACCGAGAGCTGCCCGACGGGCTTGCCGAGCTCGCGGGGATGGACCAGACCGAGCTCGCCGAGTGGTGCCGCCTCGTCGCCAGGACGGATGGCGGCGGCATATACCTCGTGAGCGGTTGTCCTCGGGTCGGCGAAGGTGACGTCCTGCGGGAGATAGCCGATCCGATGCGCGGTCACCTGCACATCGCCGCTGGTCGGTGCGAGCTTGCCGGCGAGAACGGCCAGCAGGCTGGACTTGCCGCTGCCGTTTGCTCCGGTCACCAGGACCCGTCCCCCCGGCTCGACGGTGAGCCGATCCACGCGGACACGGGCGCGGACGCAGAGGTCCCGAACCCAGACCCGTCCGGCCTGCTGGCCGTCCGCGCCGGTGAGCTCCGCCCCGAACCGCAACGGGCGCGGCGGTTTCGGGATCCGTTCGCGCTCGACGACGAGGATCCGGCGTTCTACGTCGCGGACCCGGCGGGACACCGACTTTGCTACCGTCCCGGCTTTGAAGTCATACCCCATCTTGTCGCCGTCCCGCGGACCGCGGTCGGGCGCCACCCTGCGGGCAGTAGTTCGCAGGGCGACCCGTAGCTCGTTCAGCTCGTCCCGCTGGACGAGGTACGCGTCCTCCCACCGACGTCGGGCGGCGCGCTTCGCGGCGAGGTAGGCCGTGAAGTCGCCGACGTATCGGCCGCCCCCGTCGCCGTCGACCCCGAACCACGACCGGTCGAGGTCGACCACCACCGCCGCCACGCGGTCGAGGAACACCCGGTCGTGGCTGGCGACGACGACAACCCCGGTCGTCGTCGCCAGGAAGTCCTCTACGAACTCCATCGCCTCATCGTCGAGGTGGTTGGTCGGTTCGTCGAGCAGCACGACGCCAGGCCGCCGGGTCACGATCGCGGCCAACGCCAGACGTGTTCGCTCCCCGCCCGACAGCTCGGCCACAGGCCGGTCCCGTGCAACGTCTCGCAGACCAAGATGGGCGGCGGCACGATGGACACGGCGTTCGGCGTCCCAGGCCTCATGCTGCTCTGCCCAGGCGAGCGTGGCGGCATAGTCCTCGGCGGCGTGTTCTGCGGTCGGGTCGATCGGGTCGGTCGGGTCCGTCGCGAGCCGCCCGGCGAGCGACTCCAGCCGAGCGACGGCGTCGTGCAGCGGCGCCAGGACGTCGCGCAGCACGTCCGCGACGGTCGCGCCCACCTCGAACGAGGGCTCTTGACCGAGGTAGGCGAGATCGTCGGGCGCGGTCACCGAACCCGAGTCCGGGGCGTCGACCCCAGCGAGTACCCGCATCAGCGTTGACTTTCCGACCCCGTTCTCGCCGACGAGCCCGACGGGCTGTCCAGCCATGGTGACGAGGTCGACGCCGTGGAGGACAGCGCGGTCGCCGAACGAGCGGACGATGTCCCGGGCGACGAGTGAGAGGGGGGCCATGGGTGCTCCTGACGAGCTGAGCGGTGGCTTCGCTGGGTCATCCAGCGGGCGGGCGGGTCGCTTCGGGCGCGGGTGGTTCGTCGTCAGGTCCACATAACTTGTCAAGTGTGCCGCAGCACGGCCAGCACGGACCAACCAGTTTTCCGCTCGCTGCGTGGCCGGGGCACAGAAATGTGAGGATGGAACCGTGCTCGACCTCACGCTCGCCCAACAGCTCAAGTCCTCCGGCCTGGAGTGGAAGCCCACCGCGGGCGACCGGTTCGTGCTGCCCGTCGCAGACATGGAGGAGGAGGTCTTCATCCTCAGCAACGTGATCGCCGACGTCCACGAGTTCCGCGACGGAGCGGTGATCGGCTTCAACGGCACGACGGAATGGGCGCTGGACAGCGTCGAACAGTCCGACGTGGTGTGGTTCCCCCGTGAGGATCAGCTGCGCGAGCTGCTCGGCGCGGCGTTCGTGCGCCTCGAGCAGGTGACCGGTGGGTATGCCGTGACGGCCACCGCGGACGGCCGCGAGCAGCGCTTCCTCGACATCGAGGCCGAACGTGCCTACGCCCGAGCCGTGTTGGCGCGCCTGGGCGCCACGCGCGTCTGACGCCGGCCGGGCCCCTCGGCTGGG
>NZ_JBDTKA010000139.1:0-51593 GCF_039935575.1 Lapillicoccus sp. | reverse complement strand
TGAGCCGCTGCTCCATCGGGTGGGTGGGCGGGTCGTCACCGACGCAGTGGCGTCGGGCGACGTCGAGGTCGGCTGGCCGGGAGGGCCGACCGTACGCGTACGCCTCGACGCCGCGGCCGCCTCGACGACCATCTCGGCCAACCCGGACAGTCCATCCGCCCCCGCCGAACCCGCTTCGCTTTCGGACGGCTTGGCGCGTCTGATCGCCGACGTCGAGCGTGAGCTCGGGGGCGACCTCGCCGACCTGGCGCGGGACGGCAAGCAACGTGCGGTCCGGCTGCTCGAGGAGCGCGGCGCGTTCGAGATGCGGCGCTCCGCCGAGACGGTCGCCCAGGCCCTCGGCGTGACCCGCTTCACCGTCTACAACTACCTCAACAGGGCGGGCCGTTCGTCCGCCTGACCGTTGGTCAGCGTCCACGAACTGGTTTCAACAAACCGTTGACGCCCGCGTTTCAAGTCCCTACAGTTTCCGTCATTCGTAACAGCGATTCCGCATCCCGGTAGTTTCCATTGCATCTTTCAAGGAATCAGGTGTGACATGACAGCGACACCCACCCTCCCCCGCCCGCCCGAGTCGCCTGCGAAGCGACCGGTCCACCCCGTCGACGAGATCCTCCCCGTCCCCAAGCTGGCGATCTACGGCTTCCAGCACGTCCTCGCGTTCTACGCCGGTGCGGTGATCGTGCCGATCCTGCTGGCGAACCAGATCGGGCTGAGCACCCAGGAGCTCATCCACCTGATCAACGCCGACCTCTTCACCTGCGGGATCGCCTCGATCATCCAGTCCGTCGGGTTCTGGAAGATCGGCGTCCGGCTACCCCTCCTGCAGGGCGTGACCTTCACCGCGGTCTCACCAATGATCGCGATCGGTCTCGCCGCCGGCGGTGGCACCGAGGGCCTGCTTGTCATCTACGGCGCGGTCATCGTCGCCGGCCTGTTCACCTTCCTCATCGCCCCCTACTTCAGCCGGCTGATCCGCTTCTTCCCACCCGTGGTCACCGGGTCGGTCATCACGATCATCGGTATCGCGCTGCTCCCGGTTGCCGCCGCCGATGCCGTCGGCGGAGCCGGCCCCACCCTCGACCCGACCAGTGGGCGCAACCTTGCCTACGCGATGGGCACCCTCGCGCTCATCGTCCTCATCCAGCGGGTCTTCAAGGGGTTCATGGCCACGGTCGCCGTCCTGGCCGGCCTGGTCATCGGCACGGGTGTGGCCTGGGCGCTCGGTGACGCGCACTTCGACACCGTGGGCCAGTCCTCGTTCTTCGGGCTCACCACTCCGTTCTTCTTCGGCTGGCCGAAGTTCTCTGCCGCCGCGATCATCTCGATGATCGTCGTCATGCTCATCACCGCTGTCGAGACGACCGGGGACGTGTTCGCCACCGGTGAGATTGTCGAGAAGCGGATCACCAAGGACGACATCGCCCGTGCGCTGCGGGCTGACGGCCTGGCCACGACCCTGGGCGGCATCTTCAACTCCTTCCCTTACACCTGCTTCGCCGAGAACGTCGTCCTCGTGCGGCTCACCCGAGTCCGCAGTCGGTACGTCGTCGCGACGGCCGGCGCGATCATGATCGTCATCGGGCTGATCCCCAAGGCCGGAGCCATCGTGGCCAGCATCCCCCACCCGGTCCTCGGCGGTGCCGCCCTCGCGATGTTCGCGACCGTCGCTGTCGTCGGCATCCAGACCCTGTCGCGGGTGGACTTCCACGACCATCGCAACGTCGTGATCGTCGGCACCGCCCTCGGCCTGGCGGTCTTCGTCACCGTGCAGCCTGACGTGGCCAAGGCGGTGCCGAGCTGGGCGCAGATCATCTTCGGCAGCGGCATCACCCTCGGCAGCATCACCGCCATCGCCCTCAACTACGTCTTCCACCACGTGGGAAACAACGACGGCCCGGCCGTGGCAGGCACACCCGGAGACTCGGTGCGCCTGGGCGAGGTCAACGCGATGAGCCAGGAGGAGTTCCACACCACGTTCGGCTCGATCTACCAGGGTCCGTCCTGGGCGGTCGACCAGGCCTGGGAGCGGCGGCCCTACAGCGACACCCACGACCTGCGGCGGGCGTTCCAGCAGGCGTTGTTCTCATCCACGGACGAGCAGGAGCGCCACCTGATCGCCTCCTATCCCGACCTCGGCTCCGAGGCGGTCGCGAGCGGCCTGACCGGCGAGAGCTCGATTGCCGAGCAGTCCTCGCTGGGGTTGACCATCCTCGGCGACTCCGAGAACGACGAGCTGGGGCAGCTGACCGCCGCCTACCGTGAGCGGTTCGGGTTCCCGCTGGTCATGTCGGTCCGCGACCGTGAGTCCTACGAGCATCTCCTCGCCGAGGGTCGCGACCGGCTGGAGAACTCGCCCGCCCAGGAGCATGCCACCGCGCTGGTCGAGATCTCGCGCATCGCGAGCCACCGGTTCGACGACCTGCTCGCGGGCGCGAACCCGATCCACAGCGCCCGGCAGCGGCGATGAGCGACGACGCACCGGACGTGGGGCGCTTCGACGCTCTGCGCAGCGAGGAGGCGAAGGCCCTGCTCGGGACCTGCCTCGACGTGCCCCGGTGGGTCGCCGTGATCGAAAGCGGTCGCCCGTATGCGTCGTGGCCGGCTCTGCGAGCGGCCGCGACCACGGCCGCTGACAGCCTGACCGAAGAAGAGGTCGAGACCGCGCTGGCCCGCCACCCGCGCATCGGGGAGCGGGCCGGCGCCGGCCACGACGCCGCGCACTCCGAGCGCGAACAGTCGGCGGTCGACCCGCAGGACCGCGAGGTCGCAGCGCGGCTGGAAGCCGGCAACTCCGCATACGAGGACCGTTTCGGACGGGTCTTCCTGATCCGGGCTGCCGGTCGGTCCGCGCAGCAGATCCTCGCCGAGCTGGACCGGCGCCTCAGCAGCTCGGTGGAGCAGGAACAGGCCGAGACCGTCACCCAGCTGCGCGAGATCGCTCTGCTGCGGCTAGAGAGCGTGGTCTGAGGTGGCCGGTCGCCTGGTCCTCGACGGCGGCACGGTCGTCACGATGGACGGGGTGAGGACCGAGTATGCGTCGGGTCACGTCGTCGTCGAGAACGGCCGGATCGCGGCCGTCGGGCCCGGCCCGGCACCCGCGGTCGACGGGGCGCAGGTCGTCGATGTTCGCGGGTGCGTCGTCACCCCCGGGCTGGTCAACACGCACCACCACCTCTACCAGTGGGTCACTCGTGGGCTCGCGGTCGACGCGACTCTTTTCGAGTGGCTGACTACGCTCTACCCCGTCTGGGGCTGCATCGACGAGGAGACCGTCGGCGCAGCAGCGACCGCCGGCCTGGGCTGGTTGGCCCGGACCGGGTGCACGACCACGATGGACCACCATTACGTGTTCCCCGCCGACGGGGGCGACGTGCTGGGGGCGGAGGTCGAGGCGGCCCGTGTGGTCGGGCTCCGGTTCATGCTCACCCGGGGGTCGATGGACCTGGGCAGGTCAGCGGGTGGACTTCCGCCCGACCACGTGGTGGAGGGCATCGACCAGATCCTGGGCGCGACGAGCGAGGCCGTTGACCGGTTCCACGACCCCTCCGCAGACTCAATGCTGCGCGTCGGAGTCGCGCCGTGCTCACCGTTCTCCGTAACAACGCAGCTGCTCACCGAAGCCGCGAGCCTCGCACGGGACAAGGGAGTGCGGCTGCACACCCACCTGGCCGAGACGCTCGACGAAGACACGTTCTGCCGCGAGCGGTTCGGCTGCGGACCAGTGGACTACATGGCGTCCCTGGGGTGGTTGGGAGACGACGTCTGGTTCGGGCACGGCGTCCATCTCGACGACTCCGCGATTGCGTTGATGGCCGCGACGGGGACGGGCGTGGCGCACTGCCCGTCCTCGAACGCGCGGCTCGGTGCGGGTATCGCTCGGCTGCGTGACCTGAAGGACGCCGGAGTTCCGGTAGGGCTGGGTGTCGACGGAGCCGCGTCGAACGAGGCGTCGTCGTTGCTGGAAGAAGCCCGCCATGCCCTGCTGTTCGCCCGGGCGCGAGGTGGCCCGCAGGCTTTGACGGTGCGAGATGCGTTGGAGGTCGCCACGATCGGTGGCGCCCGCGTACTGGGCTGGGACGAGCAGATCGGGTCGCTCGAGGTCGGCAAACAGGGCGACGTCGCCGTCTGGCGGGTCGACACGCTCGCGCACGTCGACATCGTCGACCGGGTGGCCGCACTCGTCCTCGGGGACCGCCCGCCCCTGGAGCTGCTGCTCGTCGCTGGGGAACCCGTCGTCGAGCGCGACCGCCTGGTCCGCGTCGACGAGCAGCAGGTGACCGACGCCTCTCGCGAGGCCGGCCGACGCCTCCTGGTCAAGGCCGGCGTCGCAGGATGACCGCGACAGCCGGCCTCTCTCGGCCCTGTTCAACAGAACGTTGAAACGCTACGATGGCCATCATCTCCGCGGCCGGGCGTTCTGCATGGATCACCACCCGGCCGTCGCACGACCTCAACCATGCCGCCCTCCCCGACACGTGACGTCGGAGCGGATGATCGAGCCAACGGCGGCGCGACAGGAGACGAGATGAGTACCACCCCGATGCAGGTGACCGTCAACGGTCGGACCCGACCACTCGACGGTCTGGCGGCGAACACCACCGCCCTGAACTGGCTGCGCGACAGCGGTCTCACCGGCGCCAAGGAAGGGTGCGCTGAAGGCGAGTGCGGGGCCTGCTCGGTGCTCGTAGCCCGTCCCGACTACCACGACGGCGCTACGCGGACGCAGTGGACGGCCATCAACTCCTGCCTGATCCCGATGGCCACCCTGGACGGCCAGGAAGTCGTCACGGCCGAGGGGCTCGGCACCTCGAGCGACCTGCACGTCGTCCAGCGCGAGATGGCGGTCCGCGGTGGTTCTCAGTGCGGCTACTGCACGCCCGGGTTCGTCTGCAGCATGGCCGCGGAGTACTACCGGGCCGACCGCTCGGCCACACCCCAGTCCGCCGACAACCCCGACGACCTGGATCCCAGGGAGTCCGGCGAGACGGTCGAGCACGAACACGGACCCAACGGGTTCGACTTGCATGCGCTCTCCGGCAACCTGTGTCGGTGCACCGGCTACCGCCCTATCCGCGACGCCGCGTACGCCTTGGGTACGCCCGCCGAGGACGACGCGTTCGCAGCCCGATGCCACTTCGCGCCGCCGGCCGTCGCACACACGCGCCTAGTCGCACCGGACGGCGAGTTCGTCCGACCCATGACCTTGTCCGAGGCGACCGCGCTGATCGCCGAGCACCCAGACGCCGTGCTGGTGGCCGGATCCACCGACTGGGGCGTCGAGGTCAACATCCGCGGGGTCCGGGCCGCGTACGCTATCGGCGTCGACCGGCTGCCCGAGCTGCGGACCTTCAAGATCGAAGACGAGTGGATCGAGCTCGGCTCAGCGTTGACGCTCACGGAGATCGAACGCCGTCTCGACGGGCGGATCCCGTTGCTGGCCCAGGTCTTCCCCCAGTTCGCGTCCCGCCTGATCCGCAACGGCGCCACGATCGGCGGCAACCTCGGCACCGGCTCCCCGATCGGCGACATCCCGCCCGCACTCCTGGCCCTCGAGGCAGTGCTGGTCCTCGCATCCAACGCAGGCGAGCGCGAGGTGCGACTCGCCGACTACTTCACCGGCTACCGACAAACGCTGCGGCGACCGGACGAGGTCATCCGTGCGGTGCGGATCCCGTTGCCCCTGGCTGGGATCACCGCGTTCCACAAAATCGCCAAGCGCAGGTTCGATGACATCTCCAGCGTTGCCGTGGGTTATGCGCTCGAGGTAGTCGAGGGAGAGGTCGTCACGGCCCGTATCGGTCTGGGTGGGGTGGCGGCCACCCCATTGCGGGCTCGCGCCACCGAGGAGGCACTCGAGGGACGTCCTTGGACCCGCGCCACGGTCCGCGAAGCAGCCGCGATCCTGCGCCGTGAGGGCACCCCCCTGGACGACCACCGGGCGAGCGCGGCATACCGGTCGGCGATGCTCGGCACGTCGCTGCTCAAGCTGCATGCCCGGAACCCCAGCGAGACCGACTCTGCCACGGAGGTAGGAGCATGAGCACCCTTTCCGAGCGCCCGATCAATCCCGTTGTCGGAGAGGCCATCCCGCACGAGTCCGCCTCCCTTCACGTCACTGGTGAGGCGCTCTACACCGATGACCTCGTCGGCCGCACCAAGGACTGTCTGCACGCCTACCCCGTCCAGGTGATGCAGGCCCACGCCCGGATCACGCGGATGGATACGGCCCCGGCCCTCGAGGTCCCGGGGGTTGTCCGCGTGCTGACCGCCGCGGACGTCCCTGGTGTCAACGACGCGGGCATCAAGCACGACGAGCCGCTGTTTCCCGACGAGGTCATGTTCTACGGACACGCGGTCTGCTGGGTGCTCGGCGACACGATCGAGGCCGCTCGCCTCGGCGCCGCTGCGGTCGTCGTCGAGACCGACCCGCTTCCTTCGCTGGTTACCGTCCGCGAAGCCATCGCTGCCAAGAGCTTCCAGGGCGCCCAGCCGCACATGGAACGCGGCGACGTCGAGGCCGGTCTCGACCAGGCTGCGCACGTGTTCAGCGGCGAGCTCGACTTCGCCGGTCAGGAGCACTTCTACCTCGAGACGCACTGCGCCCTCGCCCTGGTGGACGAGAACGGCCAGGTGTTCGTCCAGAGCAGCACCCAGCACCCGTCCGAGACACAGGAGATCGTGGCGCACGTCCTCGGTCGCTCGAGCAGCGAGGTCACGGTCCAATGCCTGCGCATGGGCGGCGGTTTCGGCGGCAAGGAGATGCAGCCACACGGGTTCGCCGCCATTGCCTCGATCGGCGCGATCCTCACCGGGCGCCCGGTCCGGCTGCGCCTCAACCGGACGATGGACATGACCATGTCCGGCAAACGCCACGGGTTCCACGCGGAGTGGCGGGTCGGTTTCGACGAGGAGGGACATCTGCTGGCCCTCGACGCCACCCTCACCTCGGACGGCGGCTGGAGCATCGACCTGTCCGAACCGGTCCTGGCGCGTGCGCTGTGCCACATCGACAACGCCTACTGGATCCCCAACGCCCGCGTGAACGGGAGGATCTCGAAGACCAACAAGACCTCTCAGACGGCGTTCCGCGGGTTCGGTGGACCCCAGGGCATGATCGTCATCGAGGACATCCTCGGCCGGTGCGCCCCGCTGCTCGGCATCGACGCCATGGATCTTCGCCGTCGCAACCTCTACTCGCAGGGCCAGACCACTCCTTATGGCCAGCCCGTCCGGCACCCCGAGCGAGCCACGGCCGCCTGGGACCAGGTCATCGGCTCGGGTGACGTCACCCGTCGATGCGAGGAGATCGCCCGGTTCAACGCCGAGCACGACGACGTCAAACGCGCCATCGGCATGACCCCGGTCAAGTTCGGGATCTCCTTCAACCTCACGGCGTTCAACCAGGCAGGCGCTCTCGTTCACGTCTACAAGGACGGGTCGGTGCTGATCAACCACGGCGGCACCGAGATGGGCCAGGGGCTGCACACCAAGATGCTCCAGGTTGCGGCGACGACCCTCGGCCTCCCCCTGCACCGGGTCCGGCTCGCCCCGACCCGGACCGACAAGGTGCCCAACACCTCTGCCACCGCAGCCAGCTCGGGCGCCGACCTCAACGGAGGGGCCGTCAAGTCCGCCTGTGAGCAGATCAAGGCGCGGCTTCTCGAGGTGGCAGCCCAGACGCTCGGCATCTCACCCCATGACGTCCGCATCGAGGCCGGGGAGGTACGCGGCGTCGCTTACACCAGCAAGCGGATCAGCTGGGAGGAGCTGGTCACGACGGCGTACTTCCGGCGCGTCCAGCTGTTCGCGGCCGGGTACTACCGCACCGAGGGTCTGCACTGGGACTCCTCGACCATGCAGGGCGAACCGTTCAAGTACTTCGCCTACGGGGTGGCCGCGACCGAGGTCGAGGTCGACGGTTTCACCGGCGCATACCGGACCCGGCGCGTCGACATCGTGCACGACGTGGGGGACAGCCTCTCCCCGCTCGTCGACCTCGGTCAGATCGAGGGCGGATTCGTCCAGGGCGCCGGCTGGCTCACCTTGGAGGACCTGCGGTGGGACGAGAGCGACCGGCCGAGCCGAGGTCGCCTCGCGACCCAGGCGGCCAGCACCTACAAGCTGCCGAGCTTCTCCGAGATGCCGGAGATCTTCAACGTCACGCTGCTCGACCAGGCCCACGAGGACGGGGCGGTCTACGGGTCCAAGGCCGTCGGTGAACCGCCGCTGATGCTCGCCTTCTCCGTGCGGGAGGCGCTGCGCCAAGCCGCGGCCGCCTTCGGACCGGCCGGCATCAGCGTCGACCTGGCGTCTCCCGCTACTCCCGAGGCCGTCTACTGGGCCGTCGAGCAGGCCCGCCGGGCAACCGAGCACGGCCACGTAGACGAGGGGTATCCGGGAGTGGTCCCGGACCAGCCCGGCATCGGCTCGCACCCCATGCAGCCGACGTCCGAGGCGTACGAGCGTCCCGTGCCGGCTCGGGTCTAAGGAGGAGGAGGTGAACTGGGTCTCCGCCGTCGACTCGCTGCGCCGAGAGCGCCGACCGGGAGTGCTCGTGACGCTGGCGACCGTGCGTGGGCACGCGCCCCGAGAGGCGGGCGCCAAGATGGTGGTCTCCGCCGACCAGACCTGGGACAGCATCGGCGGGGGGAACCTCGAGGCAACCGCCGTCGAACGGGCTCGCGCGTTGCTGACCGACGGTGCCCGGCTGCCCGAGTTGATGTCAGCCCAGCTCAACGAGCGCGCTCTCGCGGACCACGGGGTGCAGTGCTGCGGTGGCGAGGTGACCGTGCTGCTCGAACCTCTCGCCGTCGTCCCGTCCATCGCCGTGTTCGGTCTCGGCCATGTCGGGGTCGAGCTCGCCCGGATCCTCGCTCGCCACGACGTCGAGCTGCACCTGGCTGACTCCCGTGCGACGTATGCCAGTTCGGGCGCTCTGCACAGCGCCACCCTCGACGCAGTGGCCCGGGTGGTCGTGCATCACGCACCTGTCCCGGAGCTCGTCCTCGGTCAGGTGCCGCCGGGAACGCACGTCCTGGTGATGACGCACGACCACGCCGAGGACGTCGCGCTGTGCGACGTGGCGCTGCGCTGCACCCATCTCGGAACCATCGGGCTGATCGGGTCGTCGGCGAAGTGGCGCCGGTTCCAGGTCCGCCTCTCCGAGGAGGGTCACTCCGCGGCGGATCTCGACCGGATCACCACGCCGATCGGGCTGCCCGGCATCACCGGGAAAGACCCGGCCACGATCGCAGTGAGTGTCGCCGCCGATCTGGTGCGCATCATGCAACGCGAGCACTCCCAGCAGGTTTCACGATGACGATCTATCGCGGGTCTGTACTCGACACTCCGGAGAGCCCGTTCACCGGCGGTGTCCTGCGATCCGAGCAGGACGCCGGGATCCTCGTTGTCGACGGGGTGATCTGCGAGCGGGGCGACTTCGCCGCGACTGTCGGCGCACACCCCGACGAGGAGGTCGTCGACCTGCGCGGTGGTGTCGTGCTCCCAGGGCTCGTGGACACGCATGTCCACTACCCCCAGGTGCGAAGCATCGGTGCCCTCGGTATGCCGCTGCTCGAATGGCTCGAACGCAGCGCCTTGCCGGAGGAGGCCCGACTGGCCGAACCCGCATACGCCCGAGCGGTGGCACACGAGTTCGTGTCGGGACTGGTGGCCGCCGGGACGACGACTGCGCTTGTCTTCGGCTCGCACTTCGCGGGCGCTGTGGACACGCTCTTCACCGAGGCGTCCCGAGTGGGAGTGCGGATGACGACTGGGCTCGTCGTAAGCGACCGCGTCCTGCGCCAAGACCTTCTGTCGACGCCCGCTCGCGCCTACGACGAGGGACGGGCGCTTGCGCAGAAGTGGCACGGCACCGGGCTGAACCGGTATGCCGTCACGCCGCGGTTCTCGCTCTCCTCCACCGACGAGATGCTCGAGTCGTGCGCTGCGCTCGACAAGGACGTCGAGGGCCTTTGGTTCACGTCGCACGTCAACGAGAACCTCGCGGAGGTCGAGCAGGTGGCGCAGCTCTTCCACACGTCGATCGACTACCTCGATACCTACGATCAGGTCGGGTTGGTCGGCCCCAGAAGCGTTTTCGCCCACAACGTCCACGTCACCGACCGTGAGCTCGCACTGTTGGCGGCCCAAGGCGCCGCCGTGGCCCATTGCCCGACAAGCAACTCCGCCCTCGGCAGCGGCCTCTTCCCGCTGAAGCGCCACGTCGAGGCGGGGGTCCACGTGGCGCTGGGCTCGGACGTCGGGGCGGGCACGGGTCTGTCGCTGCTCAAGGAAGGGCTACAGGCGTACTTCATGCAACAGCTGCTGAATGAGCGCGGGCTGCCCCTCACACCCGCACACCTGTTGTACCTGGCCACGCGTGCCGGTGCCCAGGCGCTCGGTCTGGACAACCTCGTCGGAGACCTGTCCATCGGTCGCCAGTTCGATGCCCTCTGGCTCCAGCCGCAGCCCGGCAGCACCCTGGCCCATGCTCTCGAGCACGCGCACGACGCGGACGACGCTCTCGCGAAGGTCTTCGCAATGGGAACGGTGTCCGACACCGCCGGGGTGTGGGTGGCCGGACAGCGGTTGACCGGCTGACCGCTCCGGCCAGCCTGGGCCGAACCCAGGCTGGCCGGAGTCGGGGGTGGGTCAGTCCTTGAAGACGTCCTTGACCTTCTCGCCGGACTGCTTGATGTTGCCGGACGCCTGGTCTGCCTGGCCCTCGGCCTGCATACCCTCGTCGTCCTTGGCGCCGCCCACGGATTCCTTCACCTTGCCCTTGGCGATCTCCGCCTCGTTCTTGGCCTTGTCCATCAGTCCCATGAGGTGTCCTCTCGACGGTGGTGCGCACCTCGCGGTGCGAGGCGCAGGCTCGTCAGTGCGTCGTCAGGACGACGGCGCCTGCTGCCTCTCGACAACGTACCCCGCGCCGGGCAGGACGAAACGTCCAGCAGCCCCGGTGAAACCTTGCGTTGGGTCCGGAAAAATGATGTATTCCACCTAGCGGTCCAGCAGTGGCGCCGCGGGCGAAACGCTACCCAAGGAGCGTCACTGTGGCTGTATCGGGCACCCCCGAGACCCACCCGTCGCGCGAGCGCACCGATTTCCTGCTCGCCGACCTCGCGTCACTCACGTCTGCCACTGCCGGCGACCTCGCTCGGCGCAGCGAGGTGGAAGAGACGATCGTCCTGCTCAACCTCGCACTGGCCGACTCGATCGCGTCCCGTTACATCGGTCGAGGGATCGACCGGGACGACCTGGTCCAGGTGGCCCGGATGGGCCTGGTCAAGGCGGTCCAGCGCTACCGCTGCGGCCTGGGCGACTCGTTCGCGGGTTTCGCGGCACCCACCATCTCGGGCGAGATCAAGCGGCACTTTCGCGACGCCGGCTGGATGGTGCGACCGCCACGGCGGTTACAGGAGCTGAGCGCCCAGACACGCGAGGCGGAGGCGAGCCTCGAGCAACGCCTGCATCGACCGCCTACGGTCGAGGAGGTCGCCAGCACGTTGGGCGTCGCGCCGACCCAGGTCGCCGAGGCTCACGCCGCCGCGTCCAGCTTCCACGCCCTGTCCCTGGATGCCCCGCCCGTCGGGGGGGACAATGACACGACCGGCCCGGGTGGCGTCCACGAGACTCTCAGCGAACGTGGCGATGACCCGTATGCCGCGGTGGAGGACGGCGACTGGCTCGCCCGGGGGATCGCCCAGCTGACGGAGCGGGAGCGTCTCGTCCTGCGACTGCGGTTCGTCGAGACGTTGACCCAGTCCGAGATCGCGGAACGCATCGGCGTCAGCCAGATGCAGGTCTCCCGCATCCTGCGGGCCACCCTCCGGCGGGCGCGGCTCGTCCTCGAGAGCAGCATGGTGAGGCTCGCCTGAGCCGCTCCCAGACAACACGCGGGAGCCGGCAGGGCCGGCAGGACCCACGCATGCGCGGCGGGCGGAATGTCTGACGCATACTGGGGTGGGCCCGCAGGGTCCTCCCCAGCTCCCCAGACCCCGGAGGCTACGAACCCGTAATGACCACCGAGTCCCAGGCATGCACCAAGGCCAGCAGCGACCGTCACCTGGCCGGCATCTTCGCCGAGCTCGCCAACGTCATCTACGACGACGCACAGGACTACGAGTCGACGTTCCGCAACATCGTCGAGGCCGCGGTCACGGTGGTCGAGGGCTGCGACCGGGCCAGCATCATGCAGATGCGCAGCGACGGGAGCTTCGCGACGGCGGTCAGCACCGACGACGTGGCGGCCTACGTCGACAGGCTGGAGCGGCAGTTCGGCGAGGGTCCTTGCCTCGACGCGATCGTGGACAACGCCCCCCAGTTCGAGCCGGACCTCGCCGCCTGCACACAGTGGCCCAACCTGTCGCGGGCCGTGCTGAGCGAGACGCCGGTGCGGGGGGCGGCCGGGTTCCGGATCCTTGCGGGTAACCGCAAGGTCGGGGCGCTCAACCTGTTCTCCGACACCGTGGGGGCGCTGAGGGAGGAGAGTGGCGACGCGGCCATCGTGCTCGCGGCCTTCTCCTCGGTGGCAGTCTCCGCGGCCCATCACCGCAACGAGGCGACCACCCTCGCCGCAGGTATCGAGAGCAACCGCGAGATCGGCAAGGCGGTCGGGCTGCTGATGGCCTTCCACAAGATCGGCGACGTCGAGGCGTTCGCCATGTTGCGCAAGACGTCTCAGGACATGAACATCAAGCTCGCGGAGGTGGCGCGCAAGGTTGTCGCCCATCACAACGCCGGACGTTCGGCTTGACTCATCTCTCGATGTGACCCGCTCGACCTGCGCCCTGTGGTCCTAGCGCCGAAGCGGCACCGAGTCGTACTGTCACAAGGTCACCGGTGGCGCCCTGCAGGCCCGTCCTTTCGTCGCCGGTGGCGGCTGTGGACCAAGGGCGCCGATGCGGAGGAGGATGTTGAGCAGGTTGAGTGAGCATCGGTGTGAGCTGCTCGACGGCGGGGATCGCGCCTGCGGCGAACTGCTGTTGGTGCTTGCCGCCCGGGTGCGCACGCTTGCGCCAGGCGCTCACATTCGCCTGGTCGCGACCGACCCCGCGGCGGCGATCGACCTCCCTTTCTGGTGCCACCTGACCGGGCACTCCTATCTGGGCAGTGGGCTGCACGATGACGACCGGCCCTACTATGACGTTCGAATCGCTGCCCGGGCGCGGGCCACCCAGCCCGACCGTCCTTGGCGGCTGCAGCAACCGCCTGGCAGTCCCACCCCCCACGAACAAGAAGGCCACCAATGACATCCATGAACGGACTCGTCGTCAACCTCACGCACTCGGTCGATGACCCGGATCGTTGCAGTGTCGCGATGGTCGTGGCCGGCGCCTCGGTTGCGTCCGAACAGAAGACCACGGTCTTCCTCTCGTCCGAGGGGACGCGGCTGGCTGCCAAGGGCGTCGCAGACGAGCTGCAGGAGGACGGCTTCGCACCGATGAGCCAGCTGGTCTCGACGTTCGTCGACGCCGGGGGCACCTTTCTCGTGTGCAGTCCGTGCGCCAAGAAGCGCGGCATCACAGCGGACGACCTGATTCCCGGCGCGTCGATCGTCGGCGGCGCCACTCTGGTCGCCCTGCTTGCCGACGGCGCCGCCTCGTTGTCCTTCTGAGCCCGGCGCGCTGATGTCATCCACGCAAACCACGCCTGCGGCCGAGTTCGACGGGGGGGACATGGACTGCGGGAGCGGATTGCTGTTGGCCATCACGACCCGCATGCGCGGCATCGACGAGGGCCAGGTGCTGCTGCTGCATACCAGCGAGCCTTCGGTGTTGGCCGACCTGCCCGCCTGGGCACACCTCGCCGGACACGAGCTGCTGCAGGTCGCCGACCACGGTGACGGGGCAGGACCGTGGGACCTGTCGGTGCGACGTGGGCGACCGCGGCAACGGTCCGAGCCCGTCGACACGGTCGAGTACTCCGCCGGCGCCCCCGCCCCTCTGGGAACCCGGCTGTGGTTGTACTCGAACTTCCACTGCAACCTGGCCTGCACCTACTGCTGCGCCAGCTCCTCACCCCGGGCGGACCCCCGGTTGATGTCGGTAGCGGTGGCCGCAGCAGCAGCCGCCGAGTTCGCAGCTCAGGGCGGCCGAGAGCTGCTCGTCACGGGCGGCGAGCCGTTCTTGCATCCCCAGATCGGAGACCTGCTCGCGGTGACTTCGGCATACGTCCCGGTCACCGTGCTCACCAACGCCATGGTGTTCGAGCGAGGCCGACGTCGCGCTGCGCTCGAGTCGCTCGACCGGGACACCGTGACGCTCCAGGTCAGTCTCGACTCCGCTTCGCCGGGCCTGCACGACCGTCAACGCGGCGCTGGGTCGCATACCAAGGCCGTGGCTGGCATCCGGCTCGTGCGACAGCTCGGCTTCCGGGTGCGCGTAGCGGCCACCTACGCCGCACACGAGGCCGCCGACGCCGGCAACCTGGACCAGACGCTCGCGGAGCTGGGTATCGACCCTGACGACCGCCTCATCCGACCGGTGGCCAAGGAAGGTCATGCCGACAGCGGCGTCGTCGTCAGCATCGACACCGTCGAACCGGAGCCCACACTCACCGCCGACGGCGCCTGGTGGCACCCTGTAGCGGTCACCAACCCCCAGCTCAAAGTGGCCGACGCACCTCTCCCGCTGAGCCATGTGCTCGACGTCATGCGTGACGTCGTCGCCGTCCAGGAACAAGCGGGCGCGCAGGGCCGGGCCGTCTTTCGCTGCACCTGAGCGACGACCAGCCCTTAGGCTGCCGAGCATGCCTCGAAGCCTGCGTAAGGTCGCCCTGCTCACCGCCGGTGGGTTTGCCCCCTGCCTCTCGTCCGCGGTCGGTGGGCTGATCCAGCGGTACACAGCCGAGCTGCCCGACGTCGAGATCATTGCCTACCAACACGGCTACCACGGTGTGCTCACGGGCACGTCCCTCGTCGTCGACCACGAAGCCCGGGCCAAGGCGTACCTGCTCCACGAGTACGGCGGCAGCCCGATCGGCAACAGCCGGGTCAAGCTGACCAACGCGGCCGACCTGGTGGCGCGGGGGCTCATCCAGGAGGGCGACGACCCGCTCGAGGTGGCAGCCGAAAGGCTGCGCGCCGACGGGGTCGACGTCCTGCACACCATCGGCGGCGACGACACCAACACCACCGCCGGAGACCTCGCCGCCTTCTTGCACGAGCAGGACTACGACCTCACCGTCGTGGGCCTGCCCAAGACGATCGACAACGACATCATCCCGATCAGGCAGTCTCTCGGGGCGTGGACCGCCGCCGAGCAGGCGTCGAGGTTCGCCCAGAACGTCCTTGCCGAGCACGGCGCGAACCCGCGCATGCTCATCGTCCACGAGGTGATGGGCCGCGGCTGCGGATGGCTCACGGCGGCGGCGGCAGAGCGCTACCAGCAGTGGCACGCGGGCCGGGACTGGGTGCCGTCAATCGGTCTCACGCCGGAGCGGTGGGCCATCCACGCGGTCTACGTCCCCGAGGTCTCCATCGACATGGACGCCGAGGCAGCCCGGCTGCGCGCCGTCATGGACGACATCGGCTGCATCAACATCTTCCTGTCCGAGGGCGCTGGTGTCCCTGAGATCGTCGAGCAGCTGGAGGCGGCCGGCGAGGAGGTCCCGCGCGACCCGTTCGGGCACGTCAAGCTGGACAAGGTCAACCCCGGTCAGTGGTTCGCGAAGCAGTTCGCCCATCTCGTGGGGGCCGAGAAGACGATGGTCCAGAAAAGCGGTTACTTCTCCCGCTCCGCCCCGGCGAACGATGAGGATCTCGCGCTGATCCGCGACATGGTGGTCGTGGCGGTCGAGGCAGCCAGAGCCGGGGTGTCCGGTCTCGTGGGCCAGGACGAGGAGCGCGGAGACGAGCTGCGGGCGATCGAGTTCGAGCGGATCGCCGGGGGCAAGAAGTTCGACACGTCCGTCGACTGGTTCCAGACCGTGCTGAAACACACTGGCCAGATCTGAGCGAGGTCGGTCAGACCGGCCACTCCCGTCGGGCGGCGCCGTCCCACCGCCGTATGCCGGTGGCCAGCACCGGATCCCCGTCACGGTCCCCACCATGGTCGGTGGCTACGGCCACCACGGCGTGTACCCGGGCCAGTGCCTCCGCACCCACGCGGGGGGCGAGGGTGACGTGCGGGGTCCAGCGCTCCGGCGTCGTGAGGCTGTCTGCCGGCACCCCGCAGACTCCGGCGACCCGGGCCTGGAGTGCACGCATACCGGCCGACGGTTCGACGAGCCGAACCACCGTCCAGGGTCCATGGCCGAACTCGGCGACGCGACCCCACGTCCCGGCCACCGGCAGCTCGCCGACCTGCGCGGGGAGCAGGTCGTCGGCGTCGGCAGGCAACGCGCCCACCGCGACCAGGGTGAGGTGTGGTCGGTTGCTGGGCGCCAGATGCCGCGCCTGGGACGGGAGGCCCGCGGCGGCCAGCGCCTGCCAGACCGCCCGAACCCGGCGCTCAACCTCCCGGTCCAGCAGCAGCTCGACCGACTGGACGGTCACGTCACCTCACCGTCCGTCTTGCGAGCTCAGGAGATGTCCCGGAAGAAGTCGTCCCACTCGCGTTCCAGGTCGTCCGTCGAGTGCGGCGCCAGCGGGTCGGCCGTGTATACCGAGGCGTCCGCGAGACTCTGCAGCCGGATCGACGGGATGCCGACGTACGCCCAGGTGACGAGCCTCTCGTCGACGACGGCATGACCGACCTGGATGCCGAGGATGTCGCGGGCATGCGCCTGAGTAGCGCGTCCGTCCACGACGACCGCACCGGACTGCCAGGACTCCGCGTCGTGTTCTGCCTGCGTGAGTAGCTCGCGCCAACCGGTCTGTTCGGGAGGTTCCGGACCCCAGAAGTGCATACCCCCGATCACCAGGAATGCCGCACCGGACCTGGCCCGTCGCTCGAGCGGCCAGCCTCCGTTCGGCACCATCTCGGTGTTCACGACCACGCGCGCCTCGTGACCGGTGCGCCAGCCGAGGCTAACGCCGTCGGCCGGCATCGAGACCTGTCCATTGAAGTTGAGCAGCCAGCGTCGTCCCGTGTCGACCAGGTCCGCAGCCACTGTGCAGGTGTCCATCTCGAGGAGCGTGAAGGTCGGCGGGACGTAGTAGCGGGCTCTGTCGAAGACCTGCGGGGGCTCTGGGGTGGGCGTGGAGCTGGGCACGTCTCCACGTTAACCAGGTCGGCTTATGCCTGCCTCAGGGACGACCCTGAGCGAACCCTGGACCACATCTGACACCGAGTCGCGTGCGGCTGCCGTTGCACACCTGCCCGGACCGAACTCATATTGTTGCGGGTTCCGGCTGTTCCGGTGTCCGAATTTCCCGGGAACATGTGAGTCCGGTCGCCGGGAACGTGAGTCCGGTCGTGTCGCCGGCCTTAGTGTCCTTGGCGTAGTAGTACAGCAGCCGCGACCGAGCTGCGGGTGCACACCCGCGACGGAGCAACGCTGGCAACCGTGTCGAGGAGAAGCACCTGACCAGGCGGACAACCGACCGTCTCGTCGTGGCAACGGCCGCATACAGTCGAGCGATGCGCATCGTCTCCCTCCTGCCGTCGACGACGGAGATCCTCTTCGCACTCGGGGCCGGTGACGACGTGGTCGGTGTGACCTTCGAGTGCGACTATCCCGTCCAGGCCCGCGAGCGGCGGATCGTCTCGACCTCTGCGCTCCCCGAGGGGCTGACCGCCGCCGAGATCGACCGAGTGGTCGTCGAGCGGCTGCGGGCCGGCGAGGACCTCTACCACCTCGACGCCGGCGCGCTCTCCGGACTCGACGCCGACCTGGTCGTCACCCAGGACCTCTGCGCCGTCTGCGCCGTGGACGTGTCCGTCGTCGACGAGGCGCTGGCTCATCTTGGCTGCCGAGCGGACGTCCTCACGGTCGACCCCCACACGCTCGACGAGGTGTGGCGGTCCGTGGCGCTGCTCGGAGACGCGACCGGCCAGCAGGACCAGGCCCAGTCGATCGTCGACGGGCTCATGACGCGGCTCGACACCGTGGAACGGCTCGTCCGGGGCCGCTCGCGCCCTCGAGCCCTGGTCCTCGAGTGGACCCACCCTCCGTTCGCGCCAGGCCACTGGGTCCCCGAGATGGTCGACCGGGCGGGCGGGGTCAACGTGATCGGCGCTCCTGGCGAGAAGTCGTTCCGCACCACCTGGCCGGTCGCGCTGGCCGGCCGACCGGAGCTCGTGGTGGTCGCTCCCTGCGGCTACCACCTCGACGGCGCGGCCGACCTCGCCGCAACCCTGGTCGCCGAGGGTGAGCTGCCCGACGGCATACCGGTATGGGCGGTCGACGCCAACGCCTCGTTCGCCCGCCCGGGTCCTCGGCTGGTCGACGGCATCGAGGCCCTCGCCGCGATCTTCCACCCCGCAGCAGTCGGTGACCCCGACCCGGCCATGGCCCGTCAGGTGGCGTGACGGCCAGGCTCTCCCCGGTGGAGCAGACCAACCGCCTGATGCTCCGGGCCCGGGACGCCATGGACCGTTCGTACGCCGAGCCGCTCGACGTCGCCGCGCTCGCGACCCTGGTGCACTCATCGAAGGCGCACTTCACCCGCACCTTCCGGGCCACCTTCGGCGAGACTCCGCATCGTTACCTGCAGCGCAGGCGCATCGAGCGTGCCATGTTCCTGATGCGCACGACCGAGCTTGACGTCACGCGGATCTGCATGGCGGTGGGCTACTCGAGCCTGGGGACCTTCAGCCGCACCTTCCGGGAGGTCGTCGGCCAGTCCCCGACGGCATACCGCCGCGACGTCCAGCCGCTCGACGCCCCCGGCTGCTTCGTCATGCGGTGGACCAGACCGAGCGGCTGACCCGAGCAGTTTCGGAGAAGCGACCCGCCGGTATGCCTGCCTAGCCTGGGGCCCATGATCACTCACAAGCGCCTCTCCTCCATCTACGTCCTCGACCAGGACGAAGCCCTCGACTTCTACGTGGGCACCCTCGGGCTCGAGGTCGGCACCGATGCCGACCTCGGCTTCATGCGCTGGCTGACGGTGCGCGTCCCCGGCAGCACCGAGGAGATCTTCCTCGAGAAGCCGGGCCAGCCGGCGCACGACGACGTGACCGAGGCGCAGGTCCGCGAGCTCGTCACCAAGGGCGCCGGCGGTGGCTGGCTCGGGTTCGGCACCGACGACGTCCAGGGCACCTTCGACGAGCTGAAGGCCAAAGGCGTCGAGATCACCCAGGAGGTCATCACCCAGGGCTACGGCACGGACTTCGCGATCCGGGACCCCTTCGGCAACCACATCAGGATCGGTAGTATCGCCTGAGTCCCGTTGCGCCGCAGCGCTAGTCGTAGGCGACGTCAGTCGGTGAGGAAACCCAGCAGATCAGCCCGGGTGAGCACGCCGACCGGCTTGCCCTCGTCGACGACGAGGATGCCGTCGGCGCTCTCGAGCTCGTGCCGGGCGACGCTGACCTTCTCACCTGAGCCGACCAGCGGCAGTCCGGGCTCCATGTGGGTCTCGACCGAGTCGGCGAGGTGGGCCTTGCCGGTGAAGAGCAGCTCGAGCAGGGCTCGCTCGCTCACCGCACCGGCCACCTCGCCGGACATCACTGGCGGCTCGGCCTTGACCACCGGCATCTGCGAGACGGCGTACTCACGCAGGATGTCGATGGCCGTGCGCACCGTCTCGGCCGGGTGCGTGTGCACCAGGGCCGGCAGAGCCCCGGACTTGCTGCGCAGCACGTCGCCCACGGTCGTCTCGCCGTCGGCGTTGAGGAACCCGTAGGAGCTCATCCAGTCGTCGGAGAAGATCTTGGAGAGGTACCCACGGCCGGAGTCGGGCAGCAGCACCACGACGACCGCCTCGGCCGGCAGCCGGCGTGCCACGCGCAGGGCGGCGACCACCGCCATACCGCAGGAGCCTCCGACGAGCAGCCCTTCCTCACGGGCGAGGCGGCGAGTCATCGCGAAGGAGTCGGCGTCCGAGACCGGCACGACCTCGTGGACGACGGAGGGGTCGTATGCGCGTGGCCAGAAGTCCTCGCCGACCCCCTCCACGAGGTAGGGCCGTCCGGACCCACCGGAGTAGACCGAACCCTCGGGGTCGGCTCCGATGATCCGCACCCGGCCGTCGGAGACCTCACCCAGATAGCGACCCGTGCCCGTGATGGTCCCGCCCGTCCCGATGCCGGTGACGAAGTGGGTGATCTCTCCGTCGGTGTCGGACCAGATCTCGGGACCGGTCGACGCGTAGTGGCTGTTGGGTCCTTCCGGGTTGGAGTACTGGTCGGGCTTCCAGGCGCCGTCGATCTCGCGGACCAGCCGGTCGGAGACCGAGTAGTAGGAGTCCGGATGCTCCGGCGAGACGGCCGTGGGGCAGACGACGACGTCGGCGCCGTAGGCCTTGAGCACGTTGCGCTTGTCCTCGCTGACCTTGTCCGGGCACACGAACACGCAGTGGTAGCCGCGCTTTTGGGCAATGAGCGCCAGTCCGACGCCGGTGTTGCCCGACGTGGGCTCGACGATCGTGCCGCCCGGTTGGAGGGCACCCGACTTTTCGGCCGCGTCGATCATCGGCAGCGCGATGCGGTCCTTCACCGACCCGCCGGGGTTGAGGTACTCGATCTTGGCCAGGACCGTGCAGACGATGCCCTCGGTGACCGAGGACAGCTTGACGAGAGGCGTGTGACCGACGAGGTCGGAGATGTGCTCGGCGTACTTCACGGGATTGATTGTCCCTCCTTTGTTGTCACCAGACGTACGCACTCCCGATACCGGTCCGTTGTGTAAACCGGGGTGTGGGCGTCAGAGTCGCGTCGTACGGTGGAGGACCGGAACGGGAGCCGGGATCGAGAACGTCGGCAACACGGCAGGGGGTGCGGGATGGGACGAGCACGGCGGGCGCGACGCATCGCCCAGACGGCCGCCTACGGTGGCGGGTTCGGGGTGGCCGGGATCGGGGCGATCGGGGCGGTCGGGTACGCCCTGATCAAGGCCGAGGCGTTGCTGGCCAAGCGGGCCGTGGGGATTCTCCCGGGTAAGGCGCCGGACGACGACGCGCTCTACGGCTCCGGGCCGGGCACCCCCCTCCAGATGGTCGTCCTGGGCGACAGCAGCGCAGCCGGGCTGGGGGCCGAGCGCATCGACCAGACGATCGGCGCCATCGTGGCCACCGGAGTCTCGGCCTTCAGCGGCCGGCCGGTGCGGCTGACCAACGTGGCCGTGGTGGGTGCGACGTCCGCCGACCTCGACCTGCAGGTCGCCAACGCCCTGGACCTGGTGGCCCGACCAGACGTCGCTGTCCTGCTCATCGGCACCAACGACATCACCCACCGGATCGACAAGTCGATCGCCGTCCGTCACCTCGAGGAGGCAGCACGCCGCCTGCGCGCGTCCTCCGCCCAGGTCGTCGTGGGCACCTGTCCCGATCTCGGCACCATCCAGCCGATCGCCCAGCCGCTGCGAGCCATCGCCCGACGGTGGAGCCGCGACCTCGCCGCCGCCCAGACCGTGGCCGTCGTCGAGGCCGGCGGGCGCACGGTCTCGCTCGGTGACCTCATCGGCCCCGAGTTCGCGGCAGCACCGGGAGAGATGTTCAGCACCGACCGGTTCCACCCTTCACCGGCCGGGTATGCACGGGCGGCCGCGGCGATGCTGCCGAGCGTCTGCTCGGCGCTGGGTCTGTTCCCGCAGGAGGCCGGCAGCTCGTTCGGGCTGCAACGCGGCGACGTCGGGCAGCAGGTCCGTCCGGTCTCCCGCGCCGCCACCCGCGCCGTCCGAGACCCCGGCACCGAGGTGAGCCCCACCCAGATTGCCGGCGAGACACGGGGGCCGCTGGGAAGGTGGGCCATGGTGCTCCACCGCGTGCGGCTCCCCCACCCAGGCCGCACGCAGGACCCATCGATGGGTCAGACGCAGCAGGTCGACTCGGCGAGCTGATCTCCCGCCCCGACGTCCTGCGTCATCCTGCGACGGCCTGCGTCATCCTCGGTCATTACTGCCACCGTCGCGCGGCATACCCTGGTCAGCGTTGGGTGAGCGAGTGCTCACCTGTCCAAAGGAGGACCCCGTGCCCGAAGCCGTCATCGTCGCCACTGCTCGCACCCCGATCGGGCGGGCCTTCAAGGGCTCTCTGAAGGACGTCCGGCCCGACGACCTGTCGGTCCAGGTACTGCGCGCCACGCTGGCCAAGGTCCCGGGACTGGACCCGTCCGACATCGACGATCTCTACTGGGGCTGCGCCGAGCCGTCCGGGAAGCAAGGCGCCAACCTGGCGCGCGTCATCACGGTGCTGGCGGGTTACGACAGGCTGCCGGCGTCGACCGTGAACCGGTTCTGCGCGTCCAGCGTCCAGACCACCCGGATGGCCTACCACGCGATCAAGGCAGGCGAGGGCGAGGTCTTCGTCTCGGGCGGCGTCGAGTGCGTCTCGTCATACGCGAACTTCGCCGGGGCGGGCGGCGCAGACCCCGATGCCCGCAACCCGCTGTTCGACGAGGCCACCGCCCAGGCGCTCGAGATGGCCACCACCAACGAGACGTGGACCGACCCGCGCGAGGACGGACGCATCCCCGACGTCTACATCGCGATGGGTCAGACCGCCGAGAACGTCGCCACGTCACTCGGCATCTCCCGCGCCCGCCAGGACGAGTGGGGCGTGAGCAGCCAGAACCGCGCCGAGAAGGCCATCGCCAACGGGTTCTTCGAGCGCGAAATCGCCCCGGTGACGCTCGCCGACGGCACGGTGGTCAGGGCCGACGACGGACCCCGGGCCGGCGTCACGATCGAGGGCGTCAGTGCGCTGAACCCGGTCTTTCGTGAGAACGGCACGGTCACCGCCGGCAACTGCTGCCCGCTCAACGACGGGGCGGCGGCGGTCGTGGTGATGAGCGACACCAAGGCAGCCCGGCTCGGCCTCACCCCGCTCGCACGAGTAGTCGCGACCGGCGTCTCCGGCCTGTCCCCCGAGATCATGGGCCTCGGCCCGATCGACGCGTCCCGGCAGGCGCTGGGCCGGGCTGGGCTGACCATCAGGGACATGGACCTCTACGAGATCAACGAGGCGTTCGCCGCGCAGGTGCTGCCGAGTGCCGACGCCCTGGGGATGGACTTCGACAAGCTCAACGTCCACGGCGGCGCGATCGCGCTCGGGCACCCGTTCGGCTCGACCGGGGCGCGGATCACGACGACGCTGCTCAACGGGCTGCAGGAACGCGACGGCCAGTACGGTCTCGAGACGATGTGCGTCGGCGGCGGCCAGGGCATGGCCATCATCTTCGAACGCCTGTCCTAGGGATGCGAGTAGGCCGAACTCGCTGAGGCCATCGTGGACGAGCGGGACAAGGCTCCCAGAGATCGAATGCTTCCTGTTGCGGAACTCACTCAGTCGGCGCAACCTGAGTCTATGTATATAGCGTTAGCATATGAGCACCTATCTTCGGCAGACGCCCGCCTTGCGGGACGTGCTCTGCATCCTCCTCGACGCCCATGAGGAGACGTGGGGGCTACGTGTGTCAGCCGCTTCAGGTCGACCCACGGGGACCGTGTATCCGTTGCTGGAGCGGCTGGAGCGAGCAAAGTTCGTGGCTTCTCGATGGGATATCGAACGTGACGGACCCGGCCCGCGACGCCGGCTATATGCCCTGACTGAAGAGGGGCGCGCCTGGGCGCAGTCGAAGGGGCTGAGTTCGACACCAACTACGTCAAGGGGTAAGTCATGACCTTAAGCAACCGACGGCTGCGCAGCGCGATCCGGCTCACCCCCAAGGACGAACGTGCCCGGTACGCCGAAGAATGGGAACACGACCTGTCGCACGCTGGTGCCGCTGGTGCTGGCTCCCCGCAGGTCTTGCGGGGTGCCATGAGTGTCGCGCTCCGGCGGCGGGCACGCTGGACCGGTCACGCGCTGCTCGGTGGCCGGGGTCTCGGGGTCGCTGTCTCCGGGTGGGTGGTCGTTGCGGTCTTGATCGTTTTGGCCTTCCTGGGTGGCGGCTTGTTCGGTGTGGCACTACTCGTCGGTCTCGTTCTGGCCGCAGTGGGGCTCACTTTCGCCGGCCGGCCGTCGCTGCTGACGCACTGGCTGCTCGGCCTTTCGACGGTGGTCGGAATCTGCGCGGCGTCCTACGTCTGGTGGGTTCTTGGCGTACAGATCGACGCCGCCGACACCTCCACCCCGCCGTCGGGGGCGGCCACCCACGGCGGAGCTGGACTCCTTGTTCTCGGTGTCAGCCTCATCGTGTTCGTCGCCTCCGCCGTCGCCGCCTACACCCGACGACCGCACTGACTTCAGCGTCATACGTCCATGCCGGAATGGCTTCAACGGCGCTGTTACCTGCCGCAAACGTCATCCTCGGTGTGAGAGGCGTGGTCCATCTCGACACCGATGACGTCTGCCGGGGCGTGGTCGACCGCGTGGACGCCTCGCATGCTCAGGGCCTCGTCCCGGCTCATCGGCTGTCCGGCCAGATGACGAAGTGCCAGGTCGACTGAGCAAGGCGCGGACGAACATGGTGCGGACGAACATCGAGATCGACAACAACGGCTCGCTACGGATCGTGACGCGTGTGCTCAATACTGCGCCATGGGCGGCACCCTTCAGAGCGCCCGTCGCAGCTCGACCAGCCGATCCGTCATCGCCTCCGCGCCAACCCTCGACGCCCCATCGTGGACCATCACGGCGAGCTGGTCCATGGCCACGGCCGGTCCGAGGTCGGGCACGGGTATGCGTGCCCGCCCCTCTTCCTCGGCGGCCAAGTCCGCGAGCTGCTGGATCATGGCCCTCACCACGGGCATCCGAGAAAGCGCGTGGTCGAGCGGCAGCTGACGCCACCGTTCGACCACGCGCCTCAGTTCCGTCAGGGTCTCCCTGGATGTGCCCGGCTCGTCGATGTCAGTTGCGCATCCGGGCGAGCAGACGCAGGATCTCGAGGTAGAGCCAGATGAGCGACACGATCAGTCCATGGGCGAGCAGCCAGGAGTACTTCTCCGGAAGCTGCGCCTGGACGGCGTGCTGAATGTTGTCGAAGTCGAGGGCTAGCGAGTACGCCGCCAGGCCGACGCCCAGCAACGAGATGCCGATCCCGATGATCCCGTTGCCCCCGAAACCCCAGCCGCTCGTCCAGCCGAACAGCAAGGCGACGATGTTCACCATGCTGAACAGCAGGTAACCCATGATCGCCATGTTGAAGATCCGGCGGCTGCGGCTGGTGACCTTGATGATCCCGAAGCGGTAGCCGGCGAGCATTCCGGCGAACGTGCACAGCGTCGCGACGACGGCGGTGACAACGATGCCGGTGTAGGAGCGCTCCATGAACTGGCTGAAGGCGCCGACGAACACACCCTCGACCACCGCGTAGGCCACGATCAAAGGAACGCTGACCTTCTTCATGAAGGCGATGGCCAACCCGATGGCCAGCCCGACGAACATGCCGCCGATCCACACCGGCATGAGCAGGCCGGGGCTGTTGCGGGTGACCAGCCACGACCCGGCCGCGAAGACCAGGACGAGGGCGAACAGCCCGAGGGTCTTCATCACGACGTCGTCGACGGTCAGCCGGCCGGTCTGGATGGGCCCGGCGGGCGGCTGCTGGTACATGTTCTCCAGCTGGTCCTGGCTTACCGCGTCCTGGGCGCCGAACATGCCCGGCTGCATGCCGGACTGCACTCCGCCGGGCTGTGCACCCGGCTGCCCGGTGCGCTGCTGGCCGAAGCCGGCATACCCGTCCTGGATCTGCTTGTTGACCTGCGCGAAAACCGGGTTGTTGCCGGCCATCTGTCCTCCACTGCTCGGGCGCCCGTGCGGACGCTCAGTTGTCTCCCCAAAGAATAGGGCGTTCGGAGCGCCTCGTTTGTTCCCGACCGCCGTCTCTAGTGTGCAGCTGTGACCTTCGCCGACACCCGACGCTCGTGGGCGAGCGTCTGACCCTCGAACCCCTGTCTTCCAAACACACCGACGAGCTGGCCGAAGCGGTGGCCGAGAACGCCCTGCACCGACTCTGGGTGACCCGCATCCCGGCACCGGAGGCGATGGGTGCGGAGATCGAGCGACGGCTGGCGCTGCAGGCGTCCGGCGAGGTGGCCCCGTGGGCGATCCGCAGCCACGCCGACGATCGCGCGATCGAGGCGCTCGGCGCCAAGCAGGACGGGGTGCTGCGCAACCAGGACCTGTGGCAGGACGGGACGGTCCGTGACGTGGTGGTCTACTCGAGCATCGTGAGCGCCTTGCCCGCCGGTAGGTGCCCCCGACGGGATTCGAACCCGCACTGTAGCGATTTTAAGTCGCCTGCCTCTGCCGGTTGGGCCACGGGGGCAGGCCAACTCTAGAGGTCACCGCCGAGGAGGTAGGCCGGCTGGCCGGCCGTCACTGGTAGGTCCGCCGCGGGTGCACGCCCTGTGGCCCGGTGACCCGGTCGAGGAAGATCAGCCCTTGCGTGTGGTCGATCTCGTGCTGGATCGCGACCGCCTCGAAGCCGTCCGTCTCGAGAGTGACCCACTCCCCGGTGACCGGCAGCTGGCCGCGGACGGTGAGCCGGTGGGCCCGCGCGACGTCACCGGTGAAGTCTGGAACCGACAGGCACCCCTCGCGACCTCGTTCTCGGCGGGACGTCGCAACGATCTCGACGTTGCACAGGACGAACAGGCCGTGGCAGCTGCGGGTCTTGGCGTGCTCGCGCACATCGACGCTGAACACCTGGGAGGCCACCCCGACCTGCTGGGCAGCCAGCCCGACGCATCCCCGCGAGACCTGTTGGGTAGCGACGAGGTCGGCCGACAGCTGCACCACATGCTCGGCTGTGGGGTCCACCGGCTGCCCTGGTTGCCCGAGCATCGGGTCCGGTGCGCGCACGACCTCGAGGACACGACCCGGTGGCAGCGGCGGCAGCCGCCAGGAGGGCGCAGTGTTCGGACCGCTCACAGCAGGTCATCGTCGACCGGCGTCAGGTGGACCTCGACCCCGATGTCGCGCGACACCTGGGCGAGCTCGCGCTCCAGCGCCTCGGCCGAGCCGCCTTCGGGCAGGACGAGCTCGGCGACCAGGACGTACATGGTCCCGCCGAGCCGGGTGCCCAGGTCGATGATGTTGCCACCGTGCCGGGCGACGACCCCGGTGATCGTCGCGACGATCCCGGGACGGTCGGCGCCGTGGACGCGCAGTGCGTATGCGGTCCCACGCCGGTCGGGTGCGTCGTGCTCGGGGAGGGGTCGGACGTCGACCACGAGCTGCCCGCCGTCGGTGAGCGGGTGCAGGACGGCCTCGACCTCGGACCCGGCGTGCGGGGTGCGGAGCAGGACGACCATGGCAAAGTGACCGCGCAACAACGTCATCGTCGAGTCTTCGAGGTTGCCGCCGAGCCGCGCGAGTGCGCTCGTCACGTCCGCGACGATCCCGGGCCGGTCGTCGCCGAGCACGGTGACCGCAATGAGGTTGGCGGGCTCTACCTCGGGGGGGATGGCGTCCATCTGCGCGAGCGTATCCACCGGTCTCAGAGGGGGCTCAGAGGCGGGCGAGGACCGCATCGAGCATCGGCTCGGTCAGCTTGCCCGTGAACGTGTTCTGTTGGCTCACGTGGTAGCTGCCGACCAGCCGTACCTCCCGCCCAGCAGCAGTCACCAGCACCGCCTCCGCGCCGTGCCCGAACCGAGGCTTCGGCCTCGGCACCGTCCACCCGCTGCGCCTCGCCGTGCCGAGCGCGGCGTCCCACGCGATGCTTCCGAGCGCCAACATCGACCTGAGCCGGGGTTCGGCCAGGGCGAGGTCACGGTCGAGCCAGTGCCCGCACGTGTCGCGCTCCATGGGCGTGGGTTTGTTGGCCGGCGGCGCACACCGCACCGCCGCGACGATCCGTATGCCACGCAGCTCCAGCCCGTCGCCGGCCGCCACGCTCGTCGGCTGGCTGGCGTACCCGGCCCGGTAAAGAGCGGCATACAACCAGTCGCCGCTGCGGTCCCCAGTGAACATCCGGCCGGTCCGGTTCGTACCGTTCGCGGCCGGAGCCAGGCCGACAACGAGAACTTCGGCGTCGGGGTCGCCGAAGCCGGGACCCGGGCGGCCCCAGTACGGCTGTCCGGCGAAGCTGGCCCGCTTTCCCTGAGCAGCAACGGTTTCGCGCCATTCCACGAGTCGGGGGCAGGCTCGGCAGACTGAGATGCGGGCGTCGAGCGTCGCGACCGCGAGGGCACCGTCGGCATACCGGCGCACCTGGTCGGCGGTTCTCGCGACCGGGGTCGACGAGTCCGCCGGGTCACCGGGCCAGCCCGTCCCCGCGGGCACCGGTGAGTCGAACAGCACCCCGGTGACCGGGTGCGGAAGCCACACGCTGGGCATGCGGGCGACCATATTCCACGGCCGGGGCCCGCCAGCGACGCCCCTGATCAGGACTCACGCCTTCTTCGACTGGACTCACGTTGTGCTCGGTTCCAGCCAGCATTCCGGAGTCGAAACCAGTAGACCTGTGAGTCCGGTCGCTCGAAGACAGAACAGGCGGAGCGACGACCCAGATCCGCGCCTCTTCCAGGGGTGACTCGAAAGTAGGCACCGGGTGTGAAAGCCTCACGGTTGATGGACTCTGGCGTCGGTGCGAGGAGGCTCCCGTGACGTTCCCTGCCTCATTCAGCAGGATCGCGGTCGTCAACCGCGGCGAGGCGGCGATGCGTCTCATCCACGCGGTGCGTGACCTGAACGCGGAACGGCCGCAAGGGAGTCCGCGAACTGAGGTCGTCGCTCTGCACACCGACGGTGAGCGGCGGGCGATGTTCGTCCGCGAGGCCGACGTGGCCTACAACCTCGGGCCCGCCTCCGCCCGGCCTTATCTCGACCACGCCGTTCTCGAGACCGCCTTGCGTGAGACCGGAGCCGACGCCGCCTGGGTCGGCTGGGGGTTCGTCGCCGAGGACCCGGCCTTCGCCGAGCTGTGCGAGCGGATCGGCGTGACGTTCATCGGGCCGAGCGCGGATGCGATGCGGCGGCTCGGCGACAAGATCGGCTCGAAGCTGATCGCCGAGGAGGTCGGCGTCCCGGTGGCGCCGTGGAGCCGCGGCCCCGTCGACACGCTCGAGGATGCGGTTGCGGCGGCCAAAACGGTCGGGTACCCGGTCATGCTCAAGGCCACGGCCGGCGGTGGCGGCCGGGGCATCAGGATGATCGCCTCCGATGCCGAGATGACCGACGCGTATGCCCGCACCCGCGACGAGGCGCAGCGCGCCTTCGGTAACGGCGTGGTGTTCCTGGAGAGCCTGGTCACCGGTGCTCGGCACGTCGAGGTGCAGGTCATCGCTGATGGACAGGGCACCGCGTGGGCCCTCGGAGTCCGGGACTGCTCCATCCAGCGGCGCAACCAGAAGGTCATCGAGGAGTCGGCCTCGCCCGTGCTCTCCGACGAGCAGACCCGCGAGCTCAAGGCGAGCGCCGAGCGGCTCGCCCTGGCGGTCGACTACGCCGGGGCGGGCACCGTCGAGTTCCTCTACCACCCGCAGGGCCGGTCCTTCGCGTTCCTCGAGGTCAACACCCGTCTCCAGGTCGAGCACCCGATCACCGAGCTGACGACCGACACCGACCTGGTCAAGCTCCAGCTGCACGTTGCCGGCGGTGGACGGCTGGAGGGCCCGCAGCCGACCGAACGTGGGCATGCTGTCGAGGCCCGCCTCAACGCCGAGGACCCCGACCGCGACTTCGCCCCCGCCCCCGGCCGGATCGCCCTGTTGACCCTGCCCTGCGGACCCGGCGTCCGCGTGGACACCGGCGTCGGCGAGGGCGATACGATCCCGGCTGACTTCGACTCGATGATCGCCAAGATCATCGCCTACGGCCGCAGCCGCAAGGAAGCGCTCGGACGGCTGCGACGGGCAGTAGCCGAGACGACGGTCGTCATCGAGGGCGGCGCGACCAACAAGGGCTTCATCCTCGACCTGCTGGGCCAGCCTGAGGTCGTCGACGGGTCGGCCGACACCGGCTGGATCGACCGCGTCCGTGCGCAGGGTCGACTGGTAGTGCACCGGCACAGCGGGGTCGCGCTCGTGGCTGCCGGGATCGAGGCATACGAGGAGGAGGAGCAGGTCGAGGTCGCCCGGCTGCTCGAGACCGCGCGCGGCGGCCGTCCGCAGGTCCAGCACAAGGTCGGTCGGGCCGTCGACCTCAAGCTGCGCGGCACCACCCACAAGGTCGTCGTCACGCGCACCGGACCCCACCGTTTCCTCGTCGTCGTCGACGGCACGCACCGGGTCGACGCGGACCTCGAACGCCTCGGCTCGTATGCCAGTCGCCTCACCATCGGGGGGGACCGGTTCCGCCTCATCACCGCGACCCACGGGCCGGTTCAGCTGGTGGAGGTCGACGGCACCACGCACCGTGTGAGCCGCGACGAGGGCGGGGTCGTCCGCTCTCCCGCTCCGGCGCTCGTGGTCGCCACCCCTGCGCTCGTCGGGTCGGTCGTCGCGGCGGGGGCACCGGTGCTGGTGCTCGAGAGCATGAAGATGGAGACGGTGCTGCCGGCCCCGTTCGCCGCCACGGTGAAGGAGCTGCTCGTCTCCACCGGCAGCCAGGTCGAGACTGGAGCGCCTCTGGTACGCCTCGAGCCCCTCGCCGAGGACCCAGATGCCGCTGAAGCCGCCGATGCGGCCGCCGCTGCTGCCAGCTCGGCGGCCGGCGGGGACGACCTCGACCTGCCGAGCACCTCCGCCGAGGCGAGCTCCCGGCGGTCCGCGCGGGCGACGGCGGAACGTCACCTGACCGACCTCGCGGGGATGCTCCTCGGCTACGACCTCGACCCCGAGGACGAGGGCCGCAGCCTGACGGCATACCTGCAGGCGCGCGATGAGCTCGAGCGCGAGGGGCTGGCGCCCGTCGACGGCGAGGTAGCCCTGCTGTCCTTGTTCGCGGACTTCGCGGAGCTGAGCCGCAACCGGCCTGCGGGCGCGGACCGGCACGTCGAGAACCGCGTCCACTCCCCGCGCGAGTGGTTCCACACCTACCTGCAGACCCTCGACATCGAGCGAGGCGCATTGCCCGAGGAGTTCAGCGGTCGCCTGACGCGCGTGCTGCGGCACTACGGCGTCGACGCGCTCGACCGCAGCCGCGAGCTCGACGACGCGGTGTTCCGGATCTTTCTCGCTCAGCAGCGGTCGGCGCCGGACGCCCGGCTAGTCATGTCGCTGCTCCAGCGCTGGATGACCGAGCGCTGCCCCGCCGACCCGGCGCTGGCCGTCGCGGCCCGCGAGGTCCTCGACCGGCTCGTGCTCGCCACCCAGCTGCGCTTCCCGATCATCGGCGACCAGGCGCGCAGCGTCCGTTTCCAGTGGTTCGACCAGCCGAACGTCGACGCCGAACGAGCAACGGTGCTGGCCGCTGCGCGGCGCCAGGTCGAGATCCTCGCCCAGAACCCCGAGGCGGCCGACCGCGGCCAGCGGATCGACGCGCTCGCCGCCATCCCCGAGCAGATCGTCCGGTTCCTACTAGAGCGCCTGGACGGCGACTTCGACGGGTCCGAGCCGATGCTCGAGGTCCTCATCAAACGGCACTACCGGGGTTACGACCTGACCGGCCCGACGTCGGCCAGTATCGGCGGACGGCCTTTCGCGATCGCGGACTACCTGCTGGACGACCGGCCGACCCATCTCGTCTCCAGCGTGGGGAGGGTCGACGAGCTGACGCCGGGCAGCGCCCTCGAGGCCGCCGTTGTGGAGCAGGTCGGGATGGCCGACGAGGGGCACGAGTGCGTCGTGGACCTCTACCTGTCTTGGCCGGACGAGCCCGAGAACCCCGAGGAGGCGTCCATCGAGCTGCGGAGACGGCTGACCGCCCTTGACTTCCCTCACCACGTGCGGCGCGTGGCGGTCGCGGTGGGCTCAGGGCCGGCCCGGCCCGTCGGCTACTTCACGTTCCGCCCGGCCACCGACGACGCAGCATCAGGACCGGAGGCATCGCTGTACGAGGACGACCTGGTCCGCGGCGTCCACCCGATGGTCGGGCGCCGGCTCAACCTGTGGCGGCTGAGGCTGTTCACGCTCACCCGGCTGGACGCGCCCGAGGACGTCCTGCTCCTGCACGCCGTGGCCAAGGACAACCCCGCCGACCAGCGGCTGATCGCCCTGGCCCAGGTTCGGCAGCTGAGTGTCGTGCGGGACGAGTCGCGGCGGGTCACCTCGCTCCCGCACGTCGAGCGGGCGATCGCCAACTGCCTCGAGGCGATCCGTCGGGCCCGGGCGGCCCGGGGGGCGCAAGGCGCCCGCCTGGACATGAACCACGTCTGGCTGCACGTCTGGCCGGCGATCGACGCCGAGGTGCAGCAGCTCACGGCGCTGCAGACCAGCATCGCCCCGCTCACCGTCGGTGCAGGAATCGAGGAGATCCGCGCCGACGGGCGGATCGCGGGACCGGGCGGCACGTCCACCCCCATCTCGGCGCGCTTCTTCTACCAGGCCGGCTCCGGTCTGGCGTCGGTCGTCGGCGGCCCGGAGACCGAGCTGCTCAAGCCCCTCGACGACTACCACCAGAAGGTCCTGCGGGCCCGGCGGCGCGGCACCGTCTACCCCTACGAGATGCAGGACCTGGTGGCCGGTCCAGGTGGGTCGTCCGTCGAGTACGACCTCGACGAGTCGGGCGAGACCGGGCACTCGGCATACGGAGTGACCCGGCTCGTGCCCGCGAACCGCGCAGAGGGCCTGAACCAGGCGGGCATCATCGTCGGAGTCGTGACGACGCGGACGCGTCTGCATCCGCAGGGTGTCACCCGCGTCGTCCTCAGCGGTGACCCGACCCGGGCCCTCGGGGCGGTCGCCGAGGCCGAGTGTGCGCGCGTCATCGCCGCGCTCGACCTCGCCGAGGAGCTGGGGGTGCCCGTCGAGTGGTACGCCCTGTCTGCCGGCGCGCGGATCTCGATGGACTCAGGCACCGAGAACATGGACTGGGTGGCCAAGGCGCTCAAGCGGATCATCGAGTTCACCCAGGCCGGCCATGAGATCAACGTCGTCGTGGCGGGGATCAACGTCGGGGCGCAGCCGTACTGGAACGCCGAGGCCACGATGCTCATGCACACCAAGGGCGTCCTGGTGATGACGCCGGACAGCGCGATGGTGCTCACAGGCAAGCAGTCGTTGGACTTCTCCGGTGGGGTGTCGGCCGAGGACAACTTCGGCATCGGCGGATACGACCGGGTGATGGGCCCGAACGGGCAGGCGCAGTACTGGGCTCCCGACCTCGGTGGCGCACTGCGCATCCTGCTCACCCACTACGACCACTCCTACGTCGCCCCTGGTGAGGCCGGGCCCCGACGGGCTCGCACCGAGGACCCGGCGGACCGTGACGTCACCACCTACCCGCACGAGATGCCGGGTAGCGACTTCACCACGGTCGGCGACGTCTTCTCCTCGGCGACCAACCCGGACCGCAAGAAGGCGTTCGACATCCGCACCCTGATGCGCGCCGTCTCCGACCAGGACCACCGCACCCTCGAACGCTGGGCGGGCATGGCCGACGCCGAGACGGCGGTCGTCCAGGACGCCCACATCGGTGGGTTCCCCGTGCTGCTGTTGGGTATCGAGAGCAAGTCCGTGCCGCGTCGCGGTTTCCCCCCCACCGACGGGCCGGACGTCTACACCGCCGGGACCCTGTTTCCCCGCTCGTCCAAGAAGGCCGCGCGCGCAATCAACACCGCCAGCGGCAACCGGCCGCTGGTGGTCCTGGCCAACCTCTCCGGGTTCGACGGGTCGCCCGACTCGATGCGCGGGCTCCAGCTCGAGTACGGCGCCGAGATCGGTCGCGCGATCGTCAACTTCGGCGGGCCGATCGTGTTCGTGGTGGTGTCGCGCTACCACGGCGGGGCGTTCGTTGTCTTCTCCAAGGCCCTCAACCCTCGTATGACGGTGCTCGCCGTCGAGGGCTCGTTCGCGTCGGTGATCGGGGGGGCGCCCGCAGCCGCGGTGGTCTTCTCGGCCGACGTGGACGCACGCACCGGCGCCGACCAACGGGTCCGCGCTGCCGAGCAGGCGGTCGCGGCCGCCACCGGGGGCCAGCGGGCCGGCCTCGTCGCCGCCCTTGCCGAGACGCGTACGGCGGTGCGGTCCGAGAAGCTGGGTCAGGTGGCGTCCGAGTTCGACGCCGTGCACAGCATCCACCGGGCCGTCAAGGTCGGATCGGTCGACGCGGTGATCTCGGCTGCGGAGATCCGGCCCAGGATCATCGCCGCGCTGGAGGCAGGCCTGTCGGCGGGTTCGTGAACGCAGGCCACTGATTCCGGCTCCCCCGTAAAGGCCCGCCCGTATGCTGTTGGCTGGACGATGACCCAACGCCCGGTGAACCGGGAGACGCAGCGGGGGCTGACATGACTACGCCGACCAACCCACCGGCCGGGTGGTACCCGGAGGGGACCCAGCTGCGCTACTGGGACGGCGGGGTGTGGACCAACCACACCCGCCCTATGGCCCCTCCAGCCCCGAACGGCCAACCGCACGCGGGCGGCTCGGGAGCGTGGGCGCCTCAGGTCCAGGACCGCCCGGCGACGCCACCTGAGTACCCGCGCTATCCGGCGAACTCTCCCACCCCCGCCGCCTATCCGCACCTCGCCGTGGCCGCCAAGAGCCCCGGACTGGCCCTGTTGGCCTCCTTCTTCATCCCTGGTCTTGGGTCGATGATGAACGGCGAGGTCGGCAAGGGGGTGCTGCTTCTGTGTGGCTACATCGTCAGCTTCTTCCTCATCGTCGTCTTTATCGGCTTCATCGGCATCCTCGCGTTCTGGATCTGGGGCATGGTCGACGCCTACCAGGGAGCTCAGCGATGGAACGCGAGGTACGGCATCCTCAGCTGAGGGCGGACTCGCGAGTCGAGCGACGGGCAATCGGTCTCAGGTCGACGGATCTTGTTCAGCTCAACGAATATCCGTTGGGCTGACGCGGATCGGTGGACTGGGCACTCGGTCAGGACGTCGCGAGGGACAGGGCGATCCCGTCGAGGATGTCGTGCTCGCTCGCTACGACGGTGAGGTCGTTGCCCCAGCCGCTGTCGCGCGCCACCCGGTCGATGACGCGATCCCAGACGAGTGCCCCGGCGCCGATCACGTCGACCCGGCCCGGGTGCATGAACCCCAGCGCGGACCGCTCGGCGCGGGTCATGGCAAGCAGGGCGTGGGCGGCCTCGCGCGTCGCCGGCACCGACGTCGAGGCGAGGTGGATCCGCACGGGGTCGTAGGCCTCCAGCCCGAGCGTGTGCGCGGTCACAGTCGTGACGGTGCCAGCCAGCCCGACCAGAGTGCGCGTTCCGGCGAACCCGACCTCGCGAGCGGCCCGGTCGACCTCCTGGTCGATGTCGGCGACGGCAGCCGCGATCTCGGGACTGGTCGGCGGGTCGGTGGTGAGGTGCCGTTCGGTCATCCGGACGCAGCCGATGTCGACGGACAGAGCGGCCTCGACCTGGGTCGTCCCGCGGACGAACTCGGTCGAGCCCCCACCGAGGTCGACTACGAGGTAGGGACCCTCGATCCCGGCCGCGACGAGGTCGCCGGTCGCCCCGCGGAAGGACAGCGCCGCCTCCTGCGCGCCGCTGACCACCTCGGGCGCGGTCCCGAAGGCGCCGAACGCCTCCCGGACACCGGCGACGAACTCGTCCGCGTTCGACGCGTCCCGGGAGGCCGAGGTCGCCACGAACCGAACACCCGTAGCCCCGAGCTCCGAGCACTGACCGGCATACTCACGCGCCATGGCCAGGGTCCTGGCCATCGCCTCAGGGTCGATCCGGCCAGTGCGGTCGACGCCGTAGCCGAGTCGAACGACCTCCATGCGACGCAGCACATCGCGCAGCGCACCGGTGCGTGAGTCGACGTCGGCCACCAGCAGCCGGATCGAGTTGGTGCCGCAGTCGACCGCACCGACGCGCAGCACGTCACTCACCGGGTGCCTCGGCTGGTGCGTCGACAGCCGAGTCTGCGCAGCTCATCGGAGTCCACCACGGGCCGAGCAGCGCGAGCGCCTGGTCACCCAGCGGGTTCACACCGGGACCGACGGCGAGAGAGTGCGCCACGAGGACATGCAGACACTTGACCCGGTCGGGCATCCCGCCGGCAGAGATCCCCTCCACCTCGGGCACCGAGCCCAGCTCGGCCCGCCGCGCGAGATAGTCATCGTGGGCGCGTCGATAACGCTGCGCAAGAACAGGATCCGAGGCCAGTTGCTCTTCCATCGACTTCATCATGCCCCGGGTCTCAAGGGTGCTGAGGAGCCCGGTCAACCGCGGACACGTTGCGTAGTACGTCGTCGGGAACGGCGTCCCCTCGGGGAGCCGAGGCTGGGTGCGCACGACATCCGGCTCACCGCAGGGACAGCGGTGCGCGACCTCGACGACCCCCCGCATGGGGCGTCCGCGCTGTCGTGAGGCGGCGGCCAGGTCAGCGTCGCTGACCCTGCTCATCTCGCGGTCACTTGTCGGGTACCGGTGCCATCCCGGCGCTCGGCTGGTCGGCGAGCAGCATCGACTGCCAGACCTGGCCGTACCAGGGGGCGTTCGCGTCGGCCGCTGGCGCCGCGACGACGGCCGACGACGGGACAGCCGGCCGCTCAGCGGTCGGATCGATGACGCTGTAGGAACGGTCCCCCACCTTGACGAACTTCAGCCGCTCGCGGGCCTGCTGCTCGACATAGGCCGGGTCGGCCCAGCGGGCCTGCTCCCGCTGCAGCTCGGCGACGCTGGCCTGCTGGTCGACGACCTTCTCCTGCAGGGCGGCGATGTCCGACCGCTGACGGATGACCGAGCGAGCCGTGGGGATGAGGGTGACAGCGAGGATCACCAGGATCGTCGCAAGGATGGCCCCACGCACCCAGCCGTTCGAGGCCGGGCGCTCGGGTGCGGGTTCGGCGGATTCGGCGGACCGGCCACGCGAGGCTGTCGCCGGGCGGCTCGACGAGGCCCGGGACGAGGTCGAGCGGGTGCCCGCCAAACCGGACCGGCCCTCTCCGGGACGCGTATGCGTCTGGCGCGGTGGCGATCCCGGTGCGCTGGGTGCGCCGGGTGCGCTGGGTGCGCCTGACCGTGACGGCCGGGCGGCGCGTGCCGCGCGGGGAGCATGGGACAGACGAGGAGCGGGACCGCCGCCTCGGCTGCTCCGCTCACTCATCGCCGCGCCCTTTCCCTTCTGCTATCGGTGGTCTGCTGACCGAGCGGTCAGCCGCTCGTGCGCGAGGCGAACCTCGGAAAGGCGCTGACGCCGGCATACACCGCGGCGTCGTCCAGCTCCTCCTCGATCCGCATCAGCTGGTTGTACTTCGCCACCCGCTCGGACCGGGCGGGCGCGCCGCTCTTGATCTGGCCGCAGTTCGTCGCGACGGCGAGGTCGGCGATCGTCGTGTCCTCGGTCTCGCCCGACCGGTGGCTGATCATGCAGGTGTACCCGCTGCGCTGAGCGAGCGACACCGCGTCGAGGGTCTCGGTGAGCGAGCCGATCTGGTTGACCTTGACGAGCAACGAGTTGGCGCTCCCCTCGGTGATCCCGCGCTGCAACCGTTCGGAGTTGGTGACGAACAGGTCGTCGCCGACGATCTGGACGCGAGTGCCGAGCCGGGCGGTCATGGCCTTCCAGCCGTCCCAGTCCTCTTCGTCGAGCGGGTCCTCGATGGACACCAAGGGGTAGTCGTCGAGCAGGCCGGCATAGATGTCGATCATCTGCTCCGAGGTGCGGGTCTCACCCTCGAACGCGTAGCCGTCATCGCTGTGGAACTCCGACGCAGCGGCGTCGAGTGCGAGCGCGACATCGGTGCCCGGGGTATACCCGGCCTTCTCGATGGCCTCGAGGATGAGGTCCAGTGCGGCTCGCGTCGACTCGAGGTTGGGCGCGAAGCCGCCCTCGTCGCCGAGACCGGTCGCGAGACCTCGCGCCTTCAGCACCGACTTGAGGGCGTGGTAGACCTCGGCTCCCCAGCGCAGCGCCTCGCTGAACGACGGCGCCCCGATCGGCGCGATCATGAACTCCTGGACGTCCACGTTGGACTCGGCGTGGGCACCCCCGTTGATGATGTTCATCATGGGGACGGGCAGGACGTGCGCGTTGGGGCCGCCGATGTAGCGGAACAGCGGGAGGCCGGCGGAGTCGGCGGCCGCGCGTGCCACGGCGAGCGAGACCCCCAGGATCGCGTTGGCGCCGAGGTTCTCCTTGTTCGTGGACGCGTCGAGCCGGATCATCTCGGCGTCGATGAGCCGCTGCTCCGTCGCATCGAACCCGATCAGCTTGGGGTGGATGTCGTCGAGCACGGCGTCGACGGCAGCGGTGACACCCTTGCCGTTGTAGCGGGCCTTGTCGTTGTCACGACGCTCGGCCGCCTCGAACGCTCCTGTCGAGGCGCCGGACGGCACGGCCGCCCTGGCGATCGTCCCGTCGTCGAGGGCCACCTCCACCTCGATGGTGGGGTTGCCGCGCGAGTCGAGGATCTCGCGGGCGCCGACTGCCTCGATGCTGGCCACGGGAGCGCTCCTTGGTGAGGGACTGGTGGGGTGCCGGGGTGCTGACGGGCCAGCGGAAGGGCTCGTCAACCTCGAGGTCAGCCTAGTCGTCAGCCGTCGTCGTCCGGCGGAGCGACCCGCTCCCCGAGACGCGCCTCGACAGTCCGCAGCGCCTCTCGCAGGGCGGAGTCCGGGTCGACCCCCTTCGCCTCCAAATAGGCGACGAGCTGGAGGAGGTGCACCCCGGGGTCAGACTCCTCACGATCGGTCCAGTCGGGTCCCAGCAGGTCGGCCCGGCCAGCTCGACGCAGTCGCCCGACAATCTTGGTTGCGCGCGCCAGCGGCGGCATGGCGACCGGTATGCCGTGCAGCAGGTCGGCTCCTACCGCACCGGGCACTTCACCGCGCTCGGCCCGTTCGGCTGCCTTGATCGCCTCCCAGCTGGACTCCACCTCGGAGGCTGACGACGCGCTGGCGTCGGCGAACACGTGCGGGTGCCGGCGTACCAGCTTGGCGACGATCGCGGCCGCCACGTCGTCGATGTCGAAGGGGTCGTCGAGGTTCTCCTCCCCGACCCGAGCGTGGAAGGCCACCTGGAGCAGGACATCGCCCAGCTCCTCGACCATGTGCCGACGGTCGCCGGACTCCAGTGCCTGTGCCGCTTCGTAGGCCTCCTCGATGAGATAGCTCACGAGCGACTCGTGCGTCTGTTCGGCGTCCCACGGGCACCCGCCCGGCGAGCGGAGCCGGTCCATCACTGCAACGAGGTCGAGCAGCCGGGAACCGGGAACGTCGTGAGACCCGAGCAGCACCTCGACCTCCGGGGCGCCGGTGCGACGGGTGACCTCTGCTGCGACGACGTCGGTCAGCCCCGGGTCGCCGTCGGAGGACCCCAGCCAGACCACCAGCGACCCTTCGGGGTCCGGGACCAGCTGGCCCGGGCGCCCGTGGATGCCCTGGGCCCGGTCGACCAGCAGCCGGCCGATGCCGGCCACCGGGACCTCCAGCTCACCGACCTCGGCGAGGTCCGCGACGTCGGTCACCGCGATCCCCGACTCGCGCACCGCGAGAGCCTGCGGCTCGTCGGCATACCCGACGACCAGGCCCGCCTCGCTCAGTGCCACCCAGGCGGCGCGGCTCAGCAGCCCGGGCGCGACCCGGGGGCTGGTGAGCAGGAGGGTGAGTCGTCCGGCCACGCGGTGGCCGTCACTGCCCCGTCGGAGAGTCGGTCGAGGTGTCGGCGGGCGCCTGGCCCGGTGGCTCGGCCGGCGCCGTCGAGGATGCGGTCGCCGATGGGGTGGGCTTGATCCAGTTGTTGACCAGCGGAAGCGGGCCCAACGACGCGGCGTCGAAGGTGCCGAACCGTGGGTCCAGCTCGATCGTCGCCTTCTGGACAGCTTTCTTGACGACCGCGATCTCAGCATCGGTGCCCGAGTTCTGCAGCTGGTTGAAGAACAGGCTCGTCGCGACGACGTCCCTACTGCTCTGAGATGCGTCGGGAAGCTTGGCGAGCAGTGCGTTGTACTGCGCGTCAGGTACCCAGAACCCCGGCTGCCCGCTCAGGGGCAGCACGACCTTGGACAGGACCAGGAGGTTGACCACCTGAGCCTCGGGGATCTGCTTGCTGGGGTCGGTCACCAGGCTCCGGTTGAGCTGTGCCGTCGCCTGGCCCACCTCCGAGCTCGGGATAGAGACGCCGTTGACGATCGCGGCCGACTGCGCCTTCTCGAGGGTCGAGCAGCCGCCCAGCGAGAGCGCCGCGGCGGCGAGCAGCGCTGCACCGACCGCCATCGGTCGCGTCGGGATCAACAGACGTCGGGCGGGCATGCGGTGGTCCTCTCGCGGGAGTGGGGCGGCCCCCATTCTGCACTAGCGGGACACCTCACCGGACCGCTGTCGCTCCAGTCGCTCGGGTCACCTCGGCCACCCGGGCCGCATCCCCGACACCGTCGAGCAGCACGGCGCGCATCAGGTCGGCGGCCCAGCCCAGCACCGCGTGGTCGCGCAGGGGCTGGCCGCCGACCCTGGCCGTCATCGGCTTGGGTACGAGGATCGTCCTGAGCGACTCCTTGACGATCGACCCGGGGTACAGACGTTGCAACCGCAGCTGCTGGCTCTCGCGCAGCTCCACCGGCCCGAACCGGACCACGTTCCCCTGCACGGCGATGTCGCCGACCCCAGCCCGGCGGGCCACCGTACGCAACCGGGCGACCTCCAGCAGGTTCTCGGCCGCCTCGGGCGGCGCGCCGTAGCGGTCGCGCAGCTCCTCCGCGATCTCGACGACGGCCGCCTCGTCGAGCACCGCCGCGAGCTTCTTGTACGCCTCGAGCCGCAGCCGTTCGCCCGGAACGTAGTCATGTGGCAGGTGCGCGTCGACCGGGAGCTCGATCTTGATCTCGGCGAAGGCGGTGTGGTCCTCGCCCTTGAAGTCCGCGACAGCCTCGCCGACGAGCCGCACATACAGGTCGAACCCGACTCCCTCGATGTGGCCGGACTGCTCGCCGCCGAGCAGGTTTCCCGCGCCGCGAATCTCCAGGTCCTTCATGGCGACCTGCATGCCGGCGCCGAGGTCGGCATGGCTGGCGATCGTCGTCAACCGGTCGTGCGCCGTCTCGGTGAGCGGCTTCTCCGGCGGGTAGAGGAAGTAGGCGTAGGCGCGCTCCCGCCCGCGACCCACCCGCCCGCGCAGCTGGTGCAGCTGGCTGAGGCCGAGCACGTCGGACCGCTCGACGATCAGGGTGTTGGCGTTGGAGATGTCCAGGCCGGTCTCGACGATCGTGGTGCAGACCAGCACGTCGAACCGGTTCTCCCAGAAGTCGAGCACCACCTGCTCGAGCCGGTGCTCACCCATCTGCCCGTGGGCCGTGGCAATGCGTGCTTCCGGCACCAGCTCGCGCAGCCGGGCGGCGGCCTTCTCGATCGAGCTCACCTTGTTGTGGACGAAGAAGACCTGGCCCTCTCGCAGCAGCTCGCGCCGGACGGCCGCGATGATCTGCTTCTCCTCATAGCCCCCGACATACGTGAGGACCGGGTGTCGCTCCTCGGGAGGCGTTGCGAGAGTTGACATCTCACGTATGCCGGTGACAGCCATCTCAAGTGTTCGCGGAATCGGGGTCGCCGACATCGCCAGCACATCGACCGCGGTGCGCAGGGTCTTCAGCTGTTCCTTGTGCTCGACGCCGAAGCGCTGCTCCTCGTCGACGACGACGAGCCCGAGGTCCTTGAACGTGACGTCCTTGCCGAGCAGCCGGTGCGTGCCGATGACCAGGTCGACCCGCCCGTCGGCGAGACCTGCGAGCACCTCCTTGGCCTCCTTGTCGGACTGGAACCGGCTGAGCGGCTTGACCGTGACCGGGAACGGCGCATATCGCTCGGTGAACGTGTTGAAGTGCTGTGTGACGAGCAACGTGGTCGGCACGAGGACGGCGACCTGCTTGCCGTCCTGGATCGCCTTGAACGCCGCGCGCACCGCGATCTCCGTCTTGCCATAACCGACGTCGCCGCAGATCAGGCGGTCCATCGGGACCTCCCGCTCCATGTCCTGCTTGACCTCGTCGATCGAGGAGAGCTGGTCGGGCGTCTCGACGTAGGCGAACGCGTCCTCCAGCTCGCGCTGCCACGGGGTGTCGGGACCGAACGCGTGACCGGTCGTCGCCATCCGGGCGCTGTAGAGGCGGATCAGGTCGGCCGCGATCTGCCTGACGTAGCGGCGCGCCCGCGCCTTGGTCTTGTGCCAGTCCGACCCGCCGAGCTTGTTCAGGGTCGGCGACTCGCCACCGACGTACTTCGTGATCTGGTCGAGCTGGTCGGTGGGGACGAACAACCGGTCGCCCGGTTGTCCCCGCTTGCCGGGGGCGTACTCGATGACGAGGTACTCGCGGGTCGCGCCACCGACGGTGCGCTGCATCATCTCCACGAACCGACCGACCCCGTGCTGCTCGTGCACGACGTGATCGCCGGGCCGCAGCTGGAGGGGGTCGACCTGCCCCCGACGACGCGACGGCATACGGCGCATGTCCTTGGTCCCTGTCGACCCGGGCTGTCCGGTGAGGTCCGTCTCGCTGACGACCACGAGCCGGTTGGCCGGGTCGACGAACCCGCGCCCGAGCGAGCCGGTTGTGATGTGTACGAGCCCGGTCGCGATGTCAGCGGCTGACGGGTCAAGCGGGTCGAGGGTGGAAGCGACCTCGTGCTCGCCGAGCACCTCGTGCACCCGGCGCGCCAGGCCAGCCCCGTCGGTGACGACGACGACGCGCCAACCGTCGGTCACCCAGACGCGCAGCTGGGCAACGGCCGCTTCGGTGTCCCCCCGGAACGGCTCGACGTCGGAGGTCGCCAGGTTGATCCGTTCGGACCCGTCGGACCCGTCGGACCCGTCGGACCCGTCGGTGAACTGGGCGAGCTCCGCATCACTCGCGAACCCGGTCATCGACCACCAGGGCAGACCGACCTCCCGGGCGTACTCGCGGGCCCGCGCCAACGTCCAGAACGAGGCGGTGCCGAGAACGCCCTGCAGGTCGACCGGCACCGCACTCCCAGCCGCAGCGCCGACCCAGCTCGCCTCAAGGAACTCAGCGCTCGTGGCGACCAGGTCGTGGGCCCGGGTGCGAACCCGCTCCGGGTCGCTCAGCAGCACGAGGGAGCGTGCCGGCAGCACGTCGAACAGTGACTCCATGCCCCCAGAGCCCTCCAGCAGGGCCGGGGTCAACGACTCCATCCCCTCGACCGCGATCCCCTCGGCGACCCTGGCGAGCATGTCGCCGACGCCCGGGAGCTCGGCCGTGAGCGTCCGAGCGCGCTGGCGCACCTGCTCGGTCAACAGCAGCTCGCGGCACGGCGGCGCCCACAGCCCGTGCGTGGCGAGCTCGAGGCTGCGCTGGTCGGCGACCTTGAACCAGCGGACCTCCTCGACCGTGTCGCCCCAGAACTCGACCCGCAGCGGGTGCTCCTCGGTGGGCGGGAAGACGTCGAGGATGCCGCCGCGCACCGCGAACTCACCGCGGCGTTCGACCAGGTCGGTCCGGGTGTACGCCGCCGCGGCGAGCGCCTCGACGACGTCCTCCAGGGGTTGTTCGTCGCCGACGCGCAGCGACACAGGAGCAAGATCGCCCAGCCCTCGGGCGATCGGCTGGAGCACGGCCCGGACCGGGGCAACGACTACCGAGAGCGGTCCGTATGCCGGGTCGTCGGGATCCGGGTGAGCCAGCCGCCGTAGCACGGCCAGCCGGCGACCGACCGTGTCGCTGCGGGGACTAAGCCGCTCGTGGGGCAGCGTCTCCCAGCTGGGGAAGGTCGCGACGACGTCCGGGGACAAGAAGCAGGCGAGCGCCTGCTCGAGGTCTTCGGCCTCGCGGGTGGTCGCCGCGACCAGCAGGACGGGGCCCGCTCCTGGCTCGCGGGCCGCCGACAGGATCGCCGTGAGCGGGGCCCGGGCACCGGCACTGACGGCGACATCGACGAACGGCAGCCGGGTCCGGGCGCTCTCGAGCACCTGTCCGACACCAGACGTCGCGCCCCACATCCTGGTGACCGTGGCGAGCCGGGGGGAGGTGGAGTCGGGCGCGGCCCGTCGGGCCGGACCCGTGAGCGGCACGGACGGCTGCACGGACGGCTGCACGGACGGCTGCACGGACGTGGGGGGTGCGGCCGAAGTACGGGACGAGAAAGGGGTGATGGGAGAGGTCCTGGGAGGAGTCATGGCAGGGGTCCAACCGGTCGAAAGAGCATGCCGATCCTGGTCGGGACAGCACGGCAGACCCGCTCCGAGGTCGGGGGCGGGTTCCTCCCCTCAGCCTACGGCTTCGGGGTGACAGGGCTGTTCGGGCCGGTTCGGGCCGGTGCGGCCGGTGCGGCCGGTTGGGACCACGCGGCCCGCATACCGACGAGTGCGCCGACCGTCAGGAACGAGCCGCCGACGACGAACACCGCGGCCGAGTCCATACCTGCATCGACCAGGTCTGCTGGATAACCGGGGCTCGACCCTGCCACCATCCCTATCGCCATCAGGACGGCGCCGAGGACGACGAGTGCCGCGGCCGGGTACCTCAGCGCAGCTCGAGGGGACTCACTCCCGCTGGCCGATGGTCGGTCGCGGGGCAGCTGTGGCCAGGCGACCATCGCCCAGCCGAGGCAGATCAGCACCGGGGCCAACACCTCTTCCGGGTCGTGCCAGCCCATTGCCATGACGCCCAGGCAGATCGCCGCCAGCAGGGTGCAGACGGCCGCGGCGGCGGCGAACAGGCGCCCGAGCGGCACGACGAGCAGCGCGCCGCAGCAAAGGGCCCCCGCCAGTGCGGCATGGCCGCTGAGCGGCCCGAGCCGGGCCAGCGCCCCACCCGGGTCGACGGGCGAGTGCTTGACCACCTGCACCGTCACGTTGCTGACCAGGATGGTCACGCCGACGATGACGGCCGTTCGGCGAGACCGGCGCTTCAGGCACCACACCACCAGCGCCAGACTCGCGACCACAAGGGCAGGTTTGGCGACGTCGGTGAGCACCACCTCCGCCACCTTGGCAATGGCGGTGCGGTCGACGAACGGGTCGTCGAAGCGCAGCCCGTGCCAGCGCCGGCCGACCATCTCCCCGGACAAGAGCACGACAACAGGCACCGCCAGGAGGACGAGCGCCATCCCGCCAGCCGAGACGGTGCTGCTGCGCCCCGCGGGACCTCGGGCCACCTCGCCTCGAGGCACCGGACGCTCGGCGACGCCGGGTCGCTCCCACACCATGGGACCACTCTGCCGCGAAGGACGAGTCGAGGCGTCAATTGCCGGGAAACACGGACAGGCCACCCCTCCAGCAGCGACACTTGACCCCACTGCGGTGCGGGACCGCGGAGACCTACCGGGGACAGCACGTCAAAGGGGTGAACGCGCAGTGTCGACTGCTGGGGCACGACAGCTCGTGCTGGACGCCACGTCCGCCGCGGACCTCGAGCTGGTCCGGGCCGGAGTGAGCCTTCCCTGGTCCGTCCTCGGCGGACGCCTCGGCGAGTCGGCGCCCGAGGGCGTCGCCGTGATCGTTCCCGCGTCGGACCTCGGCGCCGTGGAAGCCGCGGGCGAGCTGGTCCTCACCGACAAGACGCTGCTCCCGGTGGCGCTGTTGCGCGAGGTGACACTGGGCCAGCTCGCAGCCGCTGACGACAGCCCGCAGGACGCACCCGCGTACCGGGCGGGCGGCACGGTCGAGCATCTCGGCCCAGCCGTCCCGGGCCCCTCGTGGACAGCCTTCCCCGGTCGAACCGTGCTGCTCCAGCGTCCACCGCTGCTCGGTGAGCTGGACGAGTGGCTCGACGCAGCCGCCGACATGTGTGTGCAGATTCTGGTCCCGACGCGACCAACGCCCGACGGCTTGCCTGCTCAGGTGCTGCGACGGGGGGTGCTGGGCCTGCTCGCCGGGCGAGAGGTGGACGTGGTCTCGGTCCCCGTGGCGTGGCGAGACGCAGCAAGCGATGTCGAGCTGGTCAAGTCCATCGCAGAGGCGGCCGGATCCCCGCTCGAGGTGCTGTGGGCGCAGGACGAGCGCTGGGTCCGAGCCCGAGCTCTCGTGGACCGGGGAACAAACACCGACGACCTCGACGAACCCGTGGCAGCAGCCCTCCTGACCTGGCGCCCACCCCCCACCGAGAGAGGTGTGGTCGTGTTCTTCACCGGCCTGTCGGGGTCGGGGAAGTCGAGCATCGCGGATGCGCTCGTCGCCCACCTCGAGCACACGGGCGAACGGGCCGTCACGCTGCTCGACGGCGACGTCGTACGCCACATGTTGTCCAGTGGCCTCGGCTTCGACCGGGCCGCCCGCGACCTCAACATCCGGCGAATCGGCTACGTGGCCGCGGAGATCGCGCACCACCACGGCATGGCCGTATGCGCCCCCATCGCCCCGTTCGCCGCCACCCGTCAGGCAGTGCGCGAGATGGTCGAGCAGTTCGGGGACTTCGTCCTCGTCCACATCTCGACTCCGCTCGAAGAGTGCGAACGACGGGACCGCAAGGGCCTGTATGCGCGTGCTCGAGCCGGTGAGATCCCTGAGTTCACCGGCATCTCCTCCCCCTATGAGTCGCCAACGGATGCCGACCTCACCATTGACACCACGGGTCGGCCACTCCAGGAGTGTCTGACCGAGGTGCTCGACGCCCTCATCCGAAAGGGTTACCTCACCTCATGAACATCGACCCGCTCCTCACCCTCGCCTCACTCGGCATCGGGATCGTCGTGGGCCTGACGGGCATGGGCGGCGGTGCCCTGATGACGCCGGTCCTCGTCCTCTTCTTCGGCATCCCACCCCTGGCCGCGGTGTCGAGCGACCTCGTCGCCGCTGCCGTCATGAAGCCGGTGGGCTCGTTCGTCCATCTGCGGCGCGGCACCGTCAACCTCGAGCTGGTCAAGTGGCTCTGCGTCGGCTCGATCCCGGCCGCCTTCGGGGGGGTTCTGATCCTCAAGGCCCTGGGCACCTCTGACGAGGTCCAGCACTGGATCCAGATCTCGTTGGGCGTCGCACTGCTGTTGGCGTCCACCGGGCTGATCGTGCGCGCCTACCTGCGCCTGGCCGAACGCGCGCGCAACCTCGACGGGAGCGCGAAACCGCTGCCGCAGGACGCGCCCAAGGTCGCCGTCCGCGTCGTCCCCACCGTCCTCGTCGGCATGGTTGGCGGCCTGGTGGTGGGCCTGACGTCGGTGGGGTCCGGCTCACTTATCATCATCGCGCTCATGGCCCTCTATCCGACGCTGAAGGCGAGCCAACTGGTCGGCACCGACCTCCTGCAGGCGGTGCCGCTCGTCGCGTCAGCAGCATTCGGTCACCTGCTCTTCGGTGACTTCCACCTCGACCTGACCGTCTCCCTGTTGCTGGGCTCGGTTCCCGGGGTGTGGATCGGCGCCCAGCTGTCCTCGCGCGCACCCGGTGGGATCGTTCGCCGGGCCTTGGCGTTCGTGCTGCTCGCCTCCGGTCTCAAGCTCCTGGGCATCTCCACCCCGATGACCGGGCTACTGCTCCTGATCGCCCTCCTCGTCGGTCCGCCCGTGTGGATCCTGGTCCGACGTGCCCACGGTCTCCCCGCGCTGGCCCGTGGCCGCACGATGGCCCCCGACAAGGTGCCGACGTCCAGCTGAGGAGGGAGGCGGCGAGCCTTGCATCAATACCCCCCCGAGGACCTGTCCCCGGGGGGGTTGTCGTCGCCGCGGATCACGCTCCCGTCACGCAAGAGTCACTCGAGAGTCGCTCGGTGGTCGCGGTCTTGTCACGTTCGGCGGCGACGTCATTGCGTCTCACCAGGTGGGATCACCGGGGATTCGTATCCTGAAACCGCACGCAAAAGGGAAATGGATGCCTCGTTACTAGTCAGTAACTGATCCTCGTGTGTCATGGTCCTCCCTGCGCGCGTCCACCCGCCAGGGGGCAGGTTGGGTCACCCCGATCGCGTGCGAATCCACCCTCTAGGAGACCCCGTGACCCATCCGGTCCGTGATACCCCATGCCCCGCCCCGAGATCGATCTCCCGCTCGTCCCGTCGCCATACACGCACCGTCCGCCGGGCCGGCCTCCTCGGCGCCGGCCTGGCCATCGCCCTCGTGGTCGGTGCCGCGTCGACCCAGGCGAGCCCCTACCTGAACGGCGCCGAATCGTGGAGCGGCTCCACGTCGGCGGTGGGAGGTGCGGCTTCAGCCGCTGCCGGCGGTACCTCTGACGCTGGTGACGCTGCTGCGGTCGACGGTTCCGCCGTTCCCACCCCCGTCGACGACTCGGCTGACCCCACTACCATCTCGGACCCGGCACCCATCCCGGCGGCAGCCGACCTTGGTGCCGGCCCGATCGCAGCCGCCCCCGACGCCGCCTCGAGTGCGGCTCCCGCGGCGACCAGCTGCACGCTGGCCGCCAAGCTGGTGCCGACGTGCGGTGTCCTCTGGGGCTCGGCTCCGCTGGCCTTCGGTGGCGGGGACCGGATGAAGAACGTCCTGACGTTCGAGAGCCAGATGGGCCGTCCGATGGACATCTACCACGGGTACCACACCAACGGTCAGGTCTTCCCGACGGCGTACGAGCGTCAGATCGCGCTAGATCCCAAGAACCCGCGTCTCCTGCTGCTCAACTGGCGTCCGGCGCTGGACATGAGCTGGGCGGCGGTGGCACAGGGCAAGGCCGACGCACGGATCGACCAGGCTGCGCAGAACATCAAGTCCTTCCCCGGCAAGCTGTTCATCGCGGTCTGGGCCGAGGGCGAGCACTACGTCCAGCCGGCCGCCGGTTCGGGCATGACGGCTTCTGACTACAACGCGATGTCGCGACACGTCATCACCCGGCTGAAGGCGCAGGGCGCCGCGAACGCCGTGTTCGTCCAGATCTTCCAGGGCTATCCGGCCTACGCCGTCCAGTCCTGGTGGCCGAGCATGTACCCCGGTGACGACGTCATCGACTGGATCGCCACCGACTCCTACAACAACGGCCGGGCCAGTGGTTCCAACAGCGGCGACTTCACCAACATGGTCAACCGGACCAAGGGCAGCTGGCCGGGTTGGTATAACTGGGCGACCAGGAACCACCCGGGCAAGCCGCTGATGATCTCCGAATGGGGCGTCTGGTATTCCAAGGCGGAGCCCGGTCAGCAGGCCGTCTTCTACGACAAGGTGCGCCAGCAGCTGGCTCAGTTCCCCGCCATCAAGGCCATGCTCTACTTCAACACCAAGAACCACCCGTTGGGCACCGACGCCATCGATACGACGGCGGCGGGCCAGGCCGCCTACCGGCAGCTCAGCGCGAGCCTCCCCCGCATTGACCTGACGAACCGCAGGTAGGCAGGCGCTCGCAGGGCAATGACGCCCTGGGCTCGCGCGACGCTCTCAGCCGGTGGCTGGCAGCGCCAGGGGGCCCAGGGCGTGCACGTCGTTCATGTCGTAGCCGAAGTCGGCGACGACCTCCGAGTAGCGCTCGACCAGGGCCGCTCGCTGGCGTCGGCGTAACGGCGAGGTCGCCATTGAGGCCCAGGTCGCCTCGTAGGTGCCGCTGTGGCTGGGCCGCAGGCTGCTGATGGGGACCGGCGTGTCCAGTCCCAGCAGATCCTGAACCGGCTGCAAGACCCGTGTGGGGTCGCTGACCAGATCTTCGTAGCGCAGGACGACAAGGCGTTCGATACGGGGCGAGTCCTGGAGGAACGTGCGGTGGGCGGCGACCCAGTGGGCCAGCATGGTGTCCAACGAGGTGAAGTTCTGGAAGTTGCGAGAGAGCAGCTTTCTCCACTTGACCGTCGACAGGGCGACGATCACCGGATGCCGCAGGACGACGATCATGGCCGACCCCGGGAAGACGGCCTGCAGGAACCGGCCCATCACCAGGTTCGGGGGCGACTTCTCCACAAGCAGGCGACGGTCGAGGTCCCAGTAAGGTGCCCACGCCTCCACCAGGCGCTCGGCGGTCCCGGGGCTGGCCAGCGCAGATGCCTCGGTGAGGTGCGACCGAGCGTCGAGCGCGAACCGTCCCGGCCCTCCGTAGACCTTGGCCTGAGGGTAGACGCTCTGCAGATGCTGGCCCTCGTCCTCCTTGACGTCAGTGGCCGAAAGGCCGCTGACGTCCGGATGCTCAGCCAGAGCGCGAGCCAACGGGGTGGTCCCGCTACGGTGCAGGCCGCCGACGAAGACCAGCCGGCTGGGGTCGACGGTCAAGACGTCGCCTGTCTGGCCTCGGCGCCGGGCGTCGGTGGGCCCGGCCGTCATACCGCCGGCCCTGTTGTCGGCTTGCCGGACTCGCCTGTTAGCTTGCCGGACTCGCCGACCTCAGGTCGCGTACGACGCAGGAGCCGAGGAGACATGCGCGAGAGCAGGAACACGAGCCCGCCGGCTCCGACCAGTCCCAGGCCGCTCGTGACGACCACCTGCGACTGTGAGCCGGTAACAGGCAGCGCCGTGGTCCGGATGTCGCTGATGAAGTACCCCTGGTAGAGCTGCGTGGAGTTGCTGCGCACCGCCACGTTGGCCGCGTCCCGGGCGGTCGCATAGGCGAAGCTGGTGCCGTAGCCGGCGTCGACCTTGCCTTGAAAGTCCGTGATGGAGATCGCGTCGCTCTGACAGGTGGTGCTCGCACCCGGCGCCAGGGTGGTCGTCGCGCAGGTGACAGCGGTCTTGCTCTTGACGAGGCGGTCGTCGACGATGGTGAGACCGTAGAGAGTCGTGTTGCCGGTGTTAGCAGCGGTGAACCCGAGCTTGAAGGTCTCCCCGGCCGTGAACGCGCCGTTGCCGTTGACATCGTCGTACGAGAGCCGGAACTGGGTGAGTGTCATCTTGCGGATCGTCCGCGGGGTCGGCGTGACACCGGTGGTGGTGGTGGTGGTCGTGGTGCCGCCCGGGACATCGGTCGTCGTGGACTTGACACCCACGGGGAAGGTGACGTTGGTCGTTGCGCTGACGAAGGAGGTGCCTCGTGCGCTCACCGCGCTCGGGGTGGCCCAGTTGACCAGCACGCCGCGCACCGCAGCGGAGTTCGTCACGGTGAACGTCGGGGAGACACACGAGGTTTTCTGGCCGGGACTGAGCGCGGTCGGCGAGCAGGACATGGTCAGGCCGTAGCGAGCGAGCAGGCTGTCGCTCACGGCGATCCCGTGGACGCTGACGTTGCCACTGTTGACCACTGCCATCCGGAACACGACGGCGTCACCCGCGTCGACGCGACCGTTCTGGTTGCGGTCGCGCGCCAGGCTGAACCACTGGGTTGCGTTGAGTCCGACGATCTCGCGCAGCACAGGGCTGCTGGGCGCCGACGAGGCGCTCACCGACGCTGACGCCGGGTCGTGTGCGGTCACTGAAGCGGCCGCGCGCGTCACGGAGGTGGCGTCCAGGTCGGCCTGGGTGAGCCGTGACACCGAGGTGCAGTTCAGGGTCGCCCCGGCGACGAGCGTCGTCCGTGGGCAGCTCACCGCCGCTGTGGCGCTCGGGTCGCTCACGACCACGTCGTGTAGATCGGTGTTGCCGGTGTTGTGGACGACGTAGGCGTAGCTCAGCTGGTCGCCAGCGTCGCGTCGACCCGTCCCGTTCGTATCCGTCTGGGACACGTTGCGGGTCAGGGTGACACCGTTCACCGGGGCCGGGGCCGGAACCGGAGGTGGCGTGGGCGTCGGTGTCGGTGTCGGTGCAGTCGTGGCGGCCGCGGGAGGCGGGTCCGCCGCCGGAGCCGGGGCCGCCGCCGGAGCTCGGGCCGGGGCGGGAGCCGGTGCCGGAGCTGGGGCGGGGGCTGGGGCTGGGG
>NZ_JBDTKA010000138.1:0-3209 GCF_039935575.1 Lapillicoccus sp. | reverse complement strand
TCGACAACGCCACCGCTGGGAAGGACATCACCGGGCTAGCACCCGGCTACTACGTGGGAGCAGCGCTCATGCTCATCGCCGGCATCATCGCCATCTTCCTCGGCGTGCACGCCGAACAGAAGTCACTTGAGAGCAGTGCGAAACCCCTCACCGCCGAAGACGACTCCCCAGCATCAGGCCACGAGCAGGCGCCCGCCAGCGCTTGACTCGGGACAGGTCCCGGCCCAGCTCCAAGCCGCCAGGGCGCACCGTCACCCACAGAGCGGCGGACCTGCCGGAGTTGCACCTAAGGCGGCTCCTGATCTTGGGCGGTTGGGCGCGTTGGCTCGCTCGTGATGGTGGAGCGTCAGGAGGTAGCCGCGGGTGCGCGACCTTCCGTCGACGGCCGACGCCGGCCCGGTCACCGGCCTGCCAGGGAACTCACTGCGGATTCGCAGGCTGCAGGGGCGGATTTGGGGAGGCGTTTGGGGCTGCGGTGGGTGACCGTAGAACTCGGACTGAGCCCGAGTGTGCCCCGATCGACGAAGGACAAGCCATGGTGGATGTTGGCGTACGAGAGCGACTCCCACGGGAGGGGGCCTCTCGGGGTGCTTCGCGGTCGAAACGCCGGGGAGCCCGCTTCCCCCGTTCCCCCCGGGCCCGCAGGCGGCGCCGGAGGCTGTTCCGCTCGGTGGCCGGGCTGATGGTGGTGGTGCTGGTGGGGCTGGGCTGGTCCATCGGCACGGCCCTGCTCGCCCCCGGGGGTGACAGCGTCGCGGCCAAGCTGGCGGAGTGGGGTCGGGACCATGGCCTGGGAGCCGCGGTCGGGTGGATGGAGACGGCCCAGTACGACCTGCACCCGCCGCAAGAGGGCGGATCGGTGTCGGTCCCCCAGATCGGGAAGGCCGCCGGCGCGGGCACCGCTGCCGGTTCGGCTTCTTCTCAGGCGCCGGGGGCGTCGGGCGGTAGCGTCAAGGTGGTCCAGCCGATCGTCCCCGGTCCGGTCACCTCACCGGCCGGCCCGAACCTGCCGTCCGAGGGTGTCTGGCAGAGCATCGAGAGCGTCAACGGGACGCCGGCGATGTACGCGACCTTCGTCCGCCCGGATACCACGCACACGTCTTACCTGGCCGGGATCGTGTCGATGGACCAGCGGCTGGTGAAGTTCCAGCTGCACCCGGGGGAGACCGACCCCGGGCCGGGCGCCTGGGGTGTCCCCACGTCGGTGCCACCGACGGACCGCGCGAACCTGCTCGCGACGTTCAACGGCGGCTTCAAGGTCAAGGACTCCCGCGGCGGCTTCTACCTCAACGGACAGACGGCCGGCACCTTGACTAACGGCGCCGCGTCGCTGGTGTTCGGCAAGGACGGCCACGTCACCGTCGGGGTGTGGGGTCGGGACGTGACGATGACCCCTGACGTCGGGGCGGTCCGGCAGAACCTCAAGCTCATCGTCGACCACGGCAAGGTCCCGGCGAACGTCGACTCCAACGTCGAGGCCAACTGGGGCGCCAGCATCAGCGGCAACCTGTATGTGTGGCGTTCAGCCATGGGGTTGACGGCGGACGGGCGGCTGATCTTCGTCTACGGTCCGGCGCTGTCGGTGCGCAGCGTGGCCGACCTGCTGCAGCGCTCCGGCGTGGTGACCGGTCTGCAGATGGAGATCAACCCCGCCTGGATGTCCTTCATGTACTACCAGCAGACGGCGGACCCGACGACCCCGACACCCGTGAACCTGCTCTCCAGCCAGGAGCGGCCGGCTGACCGTTACCTGCAGCCCACCAGCCGCGACTTCATCCAGGCCTCCACACGATGACGACCACTGGCCGTGCTTCTCCTCCCTGCCCTTCGCGGGGGACCCAATAAGGGGGCGGCACCGGTCCGCGCGCAGCGACCGAGAAGAAACAGATGGCAGCGGCCGAACGGCCGGCCAGTTGACGACCTGACGGACCCTCCGCCCCTTCCGAACCTGTCCTGGGGACGAACCGCGGTCAGTTCGTGCTGCTGCCGTGAGTAGCACCCCTCCCGCGCAGGCTGAGTCGGCGGGGCCGGCCCAGGGTCGGGTCGAGGCGTTCAGCGACGGCGTCTTCGCCGTCGCCATCACCCTGCTCGTCCTGGACGTCACGCTCGCGGTCAAAGCTGAACCGGGACGGCGGTGGCTTGGTCAGCCCATCGTGTGGACGGAGTCGGGGCGATCGTCAGCAGCAGCCGGGGACTGGTCGCGTCCGCCGTACCAGGGGTAGGGCTGGCCGAGGTAGCGCTGGGCGAGGGCCTCGATGTGCTCTGCCGCGCCGTCGAGAAGCCGGCAACTGTGCGGCATGGATCTCCATGGCATTTCGCGCTAGTGTCATTGACATGAAACGGCGGTACACCATGTCGGCTCGGGCCGCCTCGGTCCAGCAGACGGGGGAGCGCATCCTGATGGCGGCCTTCTACCGCTTCAAGGTGGCGTTGTTCGACGAGGTGACCCTCGACCAAATCGCCGCGGACGCCGATGTCGCCGTGCAGACCGTGATCCGCCGCTTTGGCTCCAAGGAAGGAATTGTCTGGGCGCTCACCGAGATCCGGGAAGCCCAGGTCGACGCCCAACGCGGTCAGGCACCGGTGGGTGACGTGGACGGGGCGGTGGCGAACCTGATCGACCACTACGAGGCGGAAGGCGACCTGATGATGCACCTGCTCCGCCAGGAGAACCGGGTGCCCGCGTTCGCCGACGTTGCTGCGCGCGGCCGGATGATCCATGCCCAGTGGTGCGCCCGCGTGTTTGCGCCCTGGCTGCAAACCCGCTCGGGGGTCGAGCGCCGACGCCTGAGCGCACAGCTGATCGCGATCTGCGACCTCTACACCTGGCATCTGCTGCGTCGTCAGCAAGGCCTGTCCCAGCGTCAAACCAAGCTGGCGCTGCTGGAACTTCTGGAAGGAACGCTGTCATGAAGGTCTTCGTCTACACCGCCCCCGCCCGTGGCCACCTGTTCCCCACCGTTCCGGTCCTGATGGAGCTGCAGCAGCGGGGACATGAGGTGGTCATCCGGACGATCGCGGCTGAGGTGGCCGGGTTGCGCGAGCTGGGCTTCAAAGCCGACCCAGTGGACCCGGCCATCGACGACGTAGAGATGGCGGACTTCAAGGAGCACAACCCACTGGCCTCACTCAAGGCCAGCGTCGCCAACTTCATCGCCCGTGGCGAGTTGCAGGTGCCTGAGGTGCAGCGCGCCATCAGTGAGGAGCAG
>NZ_JBDTKA010000137.1:0-20935 GCF_039935575.1 Lapillicoccus sp. | reverse complement strand
CGTAGGACTTCCAGTTGCCATGGAGTTGGCCAAAGATGTTGTCGTTATTGCTCTTGGCCCCGACGGAAGTAGGTACTCCGGAGGTGGCTGCCGGCTGGGAGGGGTGGGTCGCGCCGTGCATGTTGCTCTCTGAGCCGCAGGCAGCGATGAAGCCGTGGATGTACGGTGCGTTGGCCTTGGCGAGTGTGGTTGCCTGGGTGTTCTCACCCATAACGACCACAATGTGCCTGTAAGTCGGAGGAAAAACCGGGTTGTACCCAGCCGATAGCGGGCCACAGGCGCCGGCAGCAACGGCATAGGCAGGAGTAGCAGTGCCGCAGCCACGAGTCCCAGCACGGCCGCGCTGAATTTTTCATGGGCTCGGCTCCTTGACGTTGCTGGCGATGGTAGGCGGCTGAGGCCCTGGATGACGGGGCTTTGGCTAATCCCGGAGCGCGGACTGGTCGCGACCTCGCGCGGGACCTCGCAATGCCGGAAAGCAGCTTGCCCAGGTCGCTGAAACGTGCGTAACGCCCGCGCGTGGAGATCGGGCGCAACGGAGAGGAGGGACCCTCCATCCCCGAGCACAATGTTCAACGCCGGCCGAACGTCGCCCAAGCAGCCAGGCTTCCCGAGGATGCCGCGGTGATCGTCCGGCGCCGTGACCTGTACGACGAGCAGGCCCGACTGTGGGAGATCGAAGCCAGCTACCTCCCGGCCGAATACGCTGCCGGTACGTTCCTCGCCGTACCCCTGATCGTGCCCCAAGGCGCTACACCACGGCCGTGAGATTTATGGGTCGCCCACCCGCCACGATCCGAGGAAGCCGACCGATTCGAACTCACCCCCGCCGCGTACGTCCTCCAAGCTGGTCTTCGGGATCGGGGACTAAGCAAGCAGACGCTCGACGCGTCTGCTTCGCTGCTGAAAGATGGTGCGCCTGGCGGTCGGAGTCGTTCCGCTGGGTATGTTCAGCGTCGTCATCTTGCGGCTAACACGTAAGGCCGGAGCGGCTCCGTCTGGCGCTCCAGCGGGGCGGTACCCAGTGAGAGCAGGCGCTAAGCGGTATTGGGATGGCGCGAGGTGGCAGAGCACGTGGTTTCGCTGGGGCCTCCGGGCGAAACGAACTCAACACGGTGAGCCCCGGCCTCGAGGTTCGACAGCCACAGACAAGCGACGGGCAGCGAGTGAGGACTTTCTCTACTGGCTCAAGGCGCGCCTCCGGCGCGCAAAGAGGCCCGGGGCTGCGGGCGGCGCTGGCGCGCCGTCCTCGCCCGGGCAACTGCTGGGGGAGGGCTACTCGGTGGAGAAGGACTGGAGCTCGGCTAGCAGCTCGTCGACAACACCGGACCTTAGGCGCTGAGGACGGACGGGGTCGATCAGGGCGAACCGGCCGCTAGCCCCAGCCCTCACCGTCCAGCCGGTCCTCGTTCTCAAACCCGTTCGGCCGGCCTCCGTACCGGCATCGCAGCCGGCCAGCTTCATGTCGACTCAGGTTCCGGTCACTGCGCCAACGCTCTCGCCGCCGTTCCCTTCCGGCCGTGAAGCCGCTCCGCTCCCGGCGCTCGGGGTACCTTCACCGACCAGGACGGACCGCCCGCAAATGCTGACCTACTCCTCGACTCGGGACCGACGCTCCCTCCGCGTGAGTTTGTCGTCTTGAGGCCTTGCAACCGCCCTATGCATCCGGCGGGCGGTGCGGCGCTTGGCCCGCAGACCCACGGCCGAGGTTCCTTGCTCTTCGACGACCCGCGCGAGCCGCGGCCCGTCCCGCAAGGCAGCCAGCAGGGAGGGGTACCGAAACCTGCTTCGGTGGTATCCGACCGCACTGAGCACCAGTGTCCACCCGTCCCGGAACCGCACCCATGCCATAGCCCACCACACGACGCCGAGGACCAACTCGATCCCAAACAGATCAATGCCCACATTTGGAGGCTCACCTGAGGGGCGAAGGTCCATATGGACCCGGACACCATCAGGCGATTCAGCGCGTTTGCGGAACGATGCTTCCAGCCGTTCGACCTCAAGCTCCTCGGCCCGGCGACGCTTCTCAGAGGCGCGCGTTCGCTCCTGCCAACGACGGACCCTTTCCGGCATCCGCAGATCATCGCAGAGCCTCCTTCGACCCAGTTGTGGCGCGCCACGCACGACGGGACAGCGTCTCGCAGTAGGTACCCGAGAGGTACCCGTAGCCGCGAAAACACCCGCAACCACACCACCCGCAACCACCCAAGAACCGTTGTGGGCCAACGGAATCCGTGCAGCCGGAATCTCACCGTCGGACTCCCAAAGCGGGTGTCGGCAGTTCGATTCTGCCCGGGGGCACCACACGTTTACGCAGGTCAGAGCCCATTTTGGCTCCCCGCACCGGTTGCCGTCACAGGTCCATCACCCCGCTGGGCCCCGAGAAGGCCGTCGTTGGAACGCACGTTCGCTTGGTGTGGGCGGGAGCGGCCAGCCGATCAACATGGACGGGCAGCACGCGACCAGTCGTTACCTACCTCGCTTCAACATCCCCGTGTGACCCGTGTGATGTCTGCGGACGAGTGACCGCTGAACAAGACCACCATCCGTTTCCGTCTCCGCGAGTCCGTCTTGCGATCCGACGCCGAGGAACACGATGACGGCTCCTCATTGAGTCACGCCGATGCCAACATCTCGGTGATGTCGCAGGCCCCTGACACTCGCGCGTTCGTCTGCGCGTTGCTCCCGATCGAACTCAACGATTTAGCGGCGATGCTCGCTTGGTCCGCGTCCACCTCGACAATGCGGGCGCCACGATACGCGACCTCCGGCAGAAGCGGACATCGCGTAACAGCGCTGCTGCGACGTCGTTCGACGCAACACCTAACCCGAGGGCGGGACGGCAGCCTGTTGGCTAAAGCTGCCGTCCCTCGTGGACCTGGACATCACCGGGATCCCCGGGTCTACTACGGGAGCAGTACCCACTTATGCGGTGGCTACTCCTGGGGGGACCGGGGTGAGTTTGCGCAACGAGATCACGTCCTCGGCGAGATCCGTCCGCCGCCGGTTTCATCGCATACTCGCCAACCGACGGGACTCGAACGTCAGGACATCCGACACCCGGACTGAGCCATGACCCGACCGCGACGCCGATGGACGGTTCCTCACCAGGGCGCCCCTGAGTTGGTCCCCACGGTCCTTCTCGAGCTGCAGAGCCACCTCGGCCAGCCGCATGTATGCCTCGAGTGGAGTCTCGACCGGTTCGATCATCACCGTCAGCTGGCCCTGAGAAAGCTGCCGTGACGAGACGGCGAGGAGCACTTGACCCCGCACCGTGAAGTCTTCGTTGACGCGGCTGATCCAGCTCGGCGCGTGCGGTCCCCGCTATCGCAGCCAGATCTCTCGGCCTCTGCCGTCCGCCCTGCGGTCACTGCAAGAGTCGAACACCTGTTCGGTATGGTCGCACGATGACGGACGTGCCGCGCCGATCGACGCGACAGCCCCGGTCTCTGACCACCGAGCAGCTGGGCAGGGAGAATACGGTGTTGGCGGCCGAGCCCGCCCGAGTCAACGCCTGGGTCCTCTGGGAGGACGGCGTCGAGGAGCTCGTCCCCGCGGAAGCAGTCGCCTGGACCCAGCGGGCGGTCAAGGTGCGGTGGGGTGTCCCCCCGCACCAGCAGGAGTCGTGGGTGTGGGCCGGTGCGGTGACCCGCTCCTAGAAGACTGCCGGCGTATGCGCCCTCGCACCCCACGCCTACTGTCATGACACACCCACTCGACCGGACGGACGGCTCATGCTCGTGATCAGCGCGCGCATCGCTCGGCGCGCGGAACACTCCTCCCGGTGAGTGAGATGCCCCCGCCCTCGACGCTGGTGGCGATCCCCGCGTTGGGGTCGCCCGAGCTGACCGATGCGGTGCTCGCCGACCTGCGTCGCGACGGCAGTGATGTGCGGCCTGAGATCCGAATAGTAGTGGTGGACAACGGTGGCGACTACGCGCTGCCAGTCGCCGACGGCCGCGTCACGCTCTACCGCCCCGGGACGAATTTGCGCTGGATCGGCGCGGCCAACTGGGCGCTGCAGACGTCGGTCGACGACGCATACGACTTCTGCGTGGTGCTCAACAACGACACCCGACTCTCGCCCGGTTTCCTCGACGGCCTCGTCGCGCCCTTCACCGACCTCGACGACGTGGCCATCGTGGCCGCGTGTTACGACGACTTCTGGCTGCACCAGCGAGCGCGGGTGATCCCACCCACGGCGGCCGAGTATGCCTCGAGCCCGACCTACCGCGATGTCCCGTTCTGCGACGGAACGGCGATCGCGTCCGCCGCCGCCGCGGTGGTCGACCTCGGTGGGCTGGACACGGTCGCCTTTCCTCGCAACGGGTATGGCTCCGACATCGACCTCGCGATCCGGGTACGCCGCGCTGGTCTGCGCTGCATCGTCACCGAGGGTGCCTACGTCTCGCACCTGCGCCGCGTGACCATGAACCGGATGGGCGAGACCTCCGAGGCCAACCGGGCCGAGATCCTGGACGGCCTGGACGCCAAGTGGGGCGTCGAATGGCGCGGCGAGGCAGGACTGGGTCCCGACTCGTTCCCGGCGCACAACACCGGCAGTGCGGCCTCCTGGTACCTGGATCCCGACCGGTGGTGAGCGCAGCGCGGCGCATCGTCTACGCCGGATTCGCGACCCCGCGCCACAGCGGCGGCGTGCACGTGCTCACCGAGCACGTGCGCCTGCTGCGGGCCGCCGGCGAGCAGGCCTGGCTGTGGCTCCCCAACCCGGACAACCGGACCGACTGGATCGATGCCGACCTCCCTGTTCTGTCCGGGGCGACGACCCCGATCGGCGCCGCCGACCTGCTCGTCCTGCCCGAGACGCCCACCATCCAGGGCCGTGACCCCGCCCCGGGCGCCCGCAAGGTGATCTTCAACCAGAACCACTTCTACACCTACGCCGCGGGTATCCCCGGCCGCGACTTCCCCGGCTGGTCACCGCCCCCGGCCGTGTGGGTGGTCAGCGTCGAGAGTCGGGACGTCCTCAGGACGGTCCTGCCCGACCTGCCGGTCAGCCTGGTGCCGAACGAGGTCGACGGAGACCTCTTCGCGCCCCGTCCGACGGACCGGGTGCGGGTGTGTTGGTTCCCCCGCAAACGTCCACGGGAAGCCTCACTGCTCAGACAGATCCTCGGCAACGACCCCCGCTTGTCGAGTGTCGAGCTGGTCGAGCTGGTGGACGCGCCCAGGTCCGTCGTGGCGGACACGCTCGGCACCTCGACGGTCTTCGTGTCGCTGGGTCACAGCGAGAGCTTCGGCCTGCCCGTCGCCGAGGCGTTGGCATCGGGGTGTCTGGTTACCGGGTATGACGGTGGCGGCGGCCACGAGCTCTTCGAAGCTCCCGGGGCGTGGCAGGTCCCCGAGCAACGCCCCCTGTTGCTGCGGGACCGGGTGGTTGACCTGCTGGACCGGGCTACCGAGCTGGCCCCGCTGCGTACCGGCAACCGCGCCTGGGTCCTCGAGCACTACCCGCGCACCCGGACCGCCGACGCCCTCCGCGAGGCGGTGGCGACCGCGTTCGCGCGCCCGGGTGCGGACTCCGTCGCCACCCATCCGGCCGCCTGGCTCGATGTCCTCGGCCCGCACTTCACCGCCTTCGCCTGACCCGAGCTCCCATGCAACGCCGATACGGCGACTCAGTAGGCGCCGTCGACCACGTTCTGCAGCAGATCGCCTGCCGCGAAACGACGGAGCTGGTCGCTCACCAGGGCGAACGCTCGCGGCCCCGCCCGCTTCACGTGACCGGCGGCGTGCGGCGTGATGATGACGTTCGGCGCGTGCCAGAGCGGGTGGTCGCTCGGCAACGGCTCCGGGTCCACCACGTCGAGCCCGGCCCGCAGCCGGCCCGACGTCAGCTCGGCCAGCAGGGCCGAGGTATCGACGATCTTGCCGCGCGCGACCTTGACCAGCAGCGCGCCGTCGGCCATCCGGCTCAGGAACGTCGCGTCGACCAGCCCCGTCGTCTGGGGAGTAAGCGGCAGCGTCAAAACGACCATGTCGGCGTCCGGGAGCAGATCGGCTAGCTCGCTCGTGGCGTGCACCCCGTCCCTGGCCGAGTGAGCAACCATGACTGGCTCGGCGTCGAAGCCGCGCAACCGCTTGGCGGTCTGCTGGCCGAGGTCCCCCGCACCGACCACCAGAACCCGCTTCTCCCGCAGGTCGTCCGCCTCCACCAGGTCCCACCTGGACTCGCGCTGGGCGTCGATGAAGTGCGGCAGTCGCCGCTGGGACGCCAGGATGAGCGTGAGCACCAGCTCGGCGACCGCGCTGCCGTGCACGCCTCGGGCGTCGCACAGGGTGACGCCGTCCGGCACATGACCGAGCACATCCTCCACCCCAGCGCTGGTCAGCTGCATCACCTGGAGGTCCGGCATGGCCGCGAACTTGGCGTCGAGGTCGCGGGCGTCCTCCACCTGCGGCACCCAGAACGTCGTCTCCGCGAGCCGATCGGGTTTCGCACCCTCACCGTCCCACGCGATCACCTCGACAGCGTGGTGGTCGGGTACGCAGACGACAATCACGTCCGCCACCGTAGGTCACTGTGGCGACTGCACCCGGCAGCGTCTGAACGCGGCGCCAGATCAGCTCGACCTGGACGGCGACCATGACCGCGATCATGACCAGGATCTCCTCGTCAGGGCCTCCTCGAGCTCGCGGATCTCGTCCTCGCGCCCGGCCAGCGCGGGCGGGGCGTCGGGAGGCACCGGTCCTCCCTCCCTGCGGGGCAACCCGTCCGACCCGCGACGTCGACGTGCACTGAGGATACGGGCGGGGGTAGCGCGTCCACCACCGTTCACCAGTTCACTTGAGGGCTAAATAACCCAGTGGTCAACTACGCGCGCGACGACGGAGGTGCAGGTGCCCGATGCCACCTTCGCTGCGCTGGCCGACCCCACGCGGTGCGCCATCGTCGCGCCTCTCGTGACCGGGGACGACACCGTGAACGAGCTCGCAGAACCGTTCGACATCCATACACCGTCACCCGCGAGATGGGCAGCCCCTTCGCGGCGGCCACCAGGGCCAGGACGGCACCCGAGGAGCACCCGAACAGCGACGCGGTGCCTCCGACCTCGGCCACCAGCGCCGCCAGGTCGTCGATCTCGCGGTCGACGGCGTACGGCAGGGTGTCCGTGCTGTCGCCCCGCCCACGTCGGTCGTAGTTGACGACTGTGAGGTGCTCGGCTAGTAGGTGATCGAGGTGCCGTCAGCCGATCTGGTCGTGGACGTCGTGCCCATCGCGGTGCTCCGTTCCTGGACGAGAGGGGGTCAGCAGTACGCCGAGGTGGGCGTCCAGCCGGTCGAGCGAGGTCGCGAACCCGGCGCGTGCCTGCTGGCTCCGGTATGCCTCGGGCACCCCGCCTGGACGTGGGTCGACCCGGATCCCCGAGAGTGGGGTGCTCCGGCCCGTGGGACCCCAGAACCGAGTGAGGTGCTCCGGCTCCACCAGGCAGCGGAAGACCAGGTCGCGAGGGGCGCGGAAGACCCGCGTGTAGAGAACCAGGTCCGGGGATCCTGCGAGATCAGTCATCTGTCGCTTCCTGGATCCGCGTCAGGTGGTCGTCGAGCCGGTCGAAGCGGTCGGACCAGATCCGGCGGTTGTGCTGGATCCAGCCGACAGCCCCTTCGAGGACGTCCTGCTCGAGGTGGCAGGGCCGGAACTGGGCGTGACGGGACCGCGAGATCAGGCCGCAGCGTTCGAGGACCTTCAGATGCTTGGAGATGCCAGGGAGGCTTCCGCCAGGCGCCGTTCTGGCCAGGGCTCGAGGCGATCGCCCACACGCTGGCCTACGAGTCGTTGGTCCTCGCGAGCCCGTCCGAGGGCATCACCAGGGTCACGCTCCCCACCCTGGTCGTCTGAGTTCTACCTGCACTAAGGAGCTCTACCTGCAGAGAGGCACGTGCGGAGTTGTGGAGGGGCCGTCGTCAGCCGACCAGCTGATGCCAGATGAGGAAGCCGTTGAGCCCCACCACGACGGCGGTGATCGCCACCATGGCGGCCGTGACCCAGCGCGGCGAGGCGAACGAGCCCATGATGTCGCGGCGTCGCGTGACGAGCAGCAGCGGGATCAGGGCGAACGGGATCCCGAAGCTGAGGACGACCTGGCTGAGGTTGAGGACCTGGGTGCTGTCGACGCCGAGCGCCAGGACCGCGAGTGCCGGGGCCATCGTGACCAGGCGCCGCAGCAGTAAGGGGATCTGCCTGGCGATGAACCCCGTCATGACGACCTGACCGGCGTACGTCCCGACGCTCGACGAGGAGATGCCCGAGGCCAGCAGTGCTGCCGCGAACGCCAGGCCGGCTCCTCCACCGAGAATCGTGACCAGCCCCTGGTGTGCCTCGATGAGGGTACTGACGGACGTGCCGGCCCGGCCGTGGAAGAGCTTTGCGGCCACGAGGAGCATCGAGACGTTGATGAGGCCCGCGATTCCCAGGGCCACGCCGACGTCGAAGCGCTCGAACCGCAACAGGGTGCGGCGTTCCGTGTCGTCCCCGCAGCCGACGCGACGGCTCGTCAGCGCCGAGTGCAGATAGACGACGTGGGGCATCATCGTCGCCCCCAGGATGCCGACCGCCAGGAACGCCTCGTCGCCCGAGTCGAACCCGGGGACCAGACCGGAGACGGCGGCGACATCGGCGCCCGCGCGGAACAGCTGGTAGGCGAACCCGCCGAGCACCACGAGCAGGAGGAAGCCGATCGCCCGCTCGAAGCCGCGGTACCCGCGGCGCTGCAGCCCGAGGACGGCGATGGCAGCAACGGCTGTGATGATGCCCGCCGGCAGCGGCGAGACACCGAAGAGCAGGTGCAGCCCGATGGCCGCGCCGACGAACTCGGCCAGGTCCGTGGCCATGGCGACCAGCTCCGCCTGTAGCCACAGGCCCCACAGCACGGACCGCCGGTAGCGGCCGTGACACACCTCCGGCAGCGACTGCCCCGTGACGATGCCCACCTTGGCCGACAGGAACTGCACGGGCATCGCCATCAGGTTGGCGATGACGACCACCCAGACCAGCCGGTAGCCGAACTGCGAGCCGGCGCTGATGTTCGTCGAGAAGTTACCCGGGTCGACATACGCGATGGCCGCCACGAAGGCCGGTCCCAGCAGGGCAGCCGGGCCGATGAACCTGCCGCGGCCGAGAACGGCGGACAGTCCCGTCTGAGCCAGCAGAGGGGGAGGGGTCAGCGGAGTGGGGGTCGCCTGGGTGGGGGAGACGATGCTGGTCATAGCGTTCCTTGGCAGGTTACGGCACAGCGGCGAGCAGCTGACGAAGCAGGGAGACGACATCATTGGCGAGACCGGTTTCCGCCGCCTTCACCGCGGCGGAAACCGGTCTCATCAGCTCAGTTGGCGTTGCTGGTGTTGAGCTCGCCGTTCACCCCGGACGGGAAGAAGCCGCCGGATGTGACCTCCTTCTTGTTCAGGTAGACGATGTTGAGCACGGCACCGGGCGTGCGGCTGAACGCGATCCCGTTGGCGTCGGCGGGGACGACGTTGAAGCCGTTGTTGTAGAGGCCCTGGTCGTCCATCACCGGCCCGTCGAGCTGGTCGCGCGCCCAGGAGATGGAGCTCGCGGCCTTGGCCAGCCCGGTCTCGAGGATCCGAGTACGGATGTTCGAGGCGTGGTAGGCCTCGACCGCCAGGATCCCGGCGGCCGCCTCGAGGTACGTCTTGTTGGTGATGAGCGGAGCGGCGCCCTTGTATGCCGTCACACCCACGTCCTCGAAGATGAATGCCCCGAGCAGGAAGTTCTCCTCGGACCCGAAGGGGTCGAAGGTCTGACCCGCGCCGATCAGACCGGCGGCCATGGCAGCTGCCGTGAAGCTGTTCTGCAGGTCGATGTTGGGCTCGGACACGGCTGCCGCACCCAACGCCGTCCGCAGGAACTTCACGTGGGCCAGCTCGTCGCCCGCGATCTCCTTGGCGAAGTTCTGCGCCTTGGAGGTCTTCCACGGGACCTTGTGACCGCCGGTGACCTTGCCGTGGGCCTTGGTTCCGGTGGTCAGGTTGCCCGTGAGGCCGTAGCCGTTGACGGCGTAGGAGTAGAACTCCGCCTCGAGGTACTCGAGGTTGAGCGCGAAGTTCAGGATCGCGCCGTCACTGGGAGCACCGGCTGCCGCGGTTGCCGCTGCCGACGGTGCGGCCGAGGCGCTTGACGACGCCGCGTTGGCGATGACCCCGGCGCTGACGACGCCCAGGCCCGCGACACTCGCACTCTTGATGAACCGACGCCGGTCCTGCTCGTTCTCCGCGCTCCGGTTGATCAGGTCGCGCACAAATGTTTTTCCGAACATGTGAACCCTTCCGCTCGTAGCTGTCTTCACCGGGCGTGGGAAGACACGCGTACGTGTGTGTGTTCGGGGTCACAGTCGGTTCAGATGGGGTTCGACGACAACGGGATTCGAAGCGCGTCAGCGAAAGCCTGGCAAACCAGACGAAACGGTCACGAGGGTCAGGGCGCCACGCGCGACCAGACGTGACACGTTCGCCCAGCCGCACGACCTACCATTCCCCGGTGACCGTCGACGACCACCTCGCACCGCCCCTGGCCCTCGCCGAACCATGGGGAGGCGAGGGTCGTGTGGTCGACCTGGGCCTGCCCGTGCACATCGTGGACTTCGGCGGACCGACGAGGCCGGAGACGCAGGACAGTCAGCCCCCGATGGTCCTGGTCCACGGGCTGGGAGGCTCACACCTCAACTGGCTCGGCGTCGCACCTCAGCTGCGCACGCATCGCCGGGTCTACGCGCTCGACCTGGCGGGGTTCGGACTCACGCCGGGCACGGAGGAGCAGGCGACGATCAAGGAGAACGTGCTGCTCGTCGCCCGGTTCGTGCGGGAGGTGGTCGGCGAACCAGTGGTGCTGGTGGGCAACTCGATGGGCGGGATGATCTCGGTCATCCTGGCGGCTACCCACCCGGAGCTCGTGTCGAAGCTCATCCTGGTCGACCCGTCGATCCCCACACGGCGCCGCCACCTCGACCGGCGAGTCGCCGCGACGTTCCTCGTCTACGGGACGCCGCGGGTCGGCGAAGCCTTCCTCACGCGGCTGACCGCCGGCGCGAGTGATGAGCGCCGCGTCCAGGAGACGACCAACCTGTGCTTCGCCCATCCGGACCGGGCCGATGCCGCCGTGATCGCCGCGGCGGTGGACCTGGTGGCGCACCGCCGCCCCGAAGCGCAGGCAGCCAACGCGGCATACCTGTCGGCGGCGCGGTCCATCCTGCGCGTCCTCGGCACGAAGGAGCGTTACCGCGACTTGATCCGATCGATCACCGCACCCGTCCTGCTCATCCACGGCGACCGCGACCGGCTGGTCCCCGTCACCGCCGCCCGACAGGTCGCCGCCGACAACCCGAGCTGGACGACCGTCATCCTGCCCGACGTGGGGCACGTCCCCATGCTCGAGACGCCCGAACCCGTAGCTGCCCTCATCGACGAGTGGCTGACCACCGAACCCGAGGAGTGAGATGCGAACTCTCAAAGACAGCAAGGCATTCAGCGGTTTTGCCGTGCCGGACATCGCAGCCGCACAGGCTTTCTACGCGGACACGTTGGGCATCGACGTCACGCAGGAGAACGGCATCCTCACGCTGCACCTGGGCGGCGGACGCGACACGATCGTCTACCCCAAGGCCGACCACCAGCCGGCGACCTACACGATCCTCAACTTTCCCGTCCCTGACGTCGAGGGCACCGTCGACGCGTTGACGGAACGTGGCGTGGAGTTCGAGCGGTACGAGGGGACGCCAGCCGAGACCGACGCCAAGGGCGTCTTCCGCAAGGGCGGACCGCTGATCGCGTGGTTCACGGACCCGGCGGGCAACATCCTCAGTGTGATCCAGCGCGACCCAGCGTAACGGGCCGTCAGGCCGGCCGGGCGGCCTGACGCAACAGTGCGAGGTAGACCTCCACCGACTGAGCGCCACCGACCGAGAGGCGGTTGTTCGCGACCGCGAACGGGACACCGGTGACGCCGATCTCGCGCGCCTCGCTCTCGTCGGCGTGGACGTGCTCGGCGTAGGTATCGTCCGCGAGGACGGCGGCTACCCGGCGTTCGTCGAGCCCGGCCTCGGCCGCGCAGCGCAGCAGTACGTCGTGGTCGTCGATCGCCAGTCCCTCGGCAAAGTGGGCCGAGAACATCCGTTCGAGGGCGGCGTCCTCCAGGGCGGGTCCGCCCATCTCGCGGGCGAGCGCGACCAACCGGTGCGCGTCGAAACTGTTGGCGTGCACGGCCGCGTCCAGGTCCATCCGCAGGCCGTCCTGCGCGGCGATCTCGGCGACCCGTGATGACATCGCCCGGCCGGCCTCTTCACCGCCACCATACTTCTCACCGAGGTATGCAGCGACGGTCAGGCCGTGGCCTCTGCGGCTGACCGGGGCCGCGGGGTCCAGCTCGAAGGCTCGGTGCCGCAGCAGCACCTCGTGCGGCCGGTCCCAGGCGTCGATGGCGAGGCGGAGACGACGCTTGGCCAGGTAGCACCACGGGCAGACCACGTCCGCCCAGACGTCGACGACCACGGCAGGCTGGGGGGAGCTCCCGACGGGGTAGGCAGCTGGTGCGGCGGGCTCTGTAGATGGCGCAGCGGGGGACGTGGACATCACGGACATCCTGCCATGACGCGAACAGCCCGCCACCGGTGAGGGTGACGGGCCGTTCGGGGCCGGTACGTCTGCCTGTCGGCGAGACGTGCGGGTCGGTCAGAACCGGCCGTAGCTCACGCCACTGCTGGTCCAGATGGAGTGCAGGCCGGTGACGGTGCCGGGGTGCTGGGCGTCGTACATCATGCCCGGACCCGCGTAGATGCCGACGTGGTAGGCCGGGTAGCCGAAGAAGACGAGGTCACCCGGGACCGGGTTCGACACCTTGGTGGCCGCAGCCTGCTGCGCCGAGGCGACGCGCGGGATGGAGATGCCGGCGAGGCGGTAGACGTATCCGGTGAAGCCCGAGCAGTCGAAACCGCGGGTCGTCGTGCCGCCGTAGACGTAGGGGATGCCGGACAGGCTGGCAGCGATGCTGGTGATGCCACCGGTGGGGGCCGGAGCCGCCGGAGCAGGAGCGGGAGCAGCCGGCCTGACAGCGGCCGGTGCAGCCGCGGGAGCGGCGGCGGCCGGGGTGGTCCGCGTGGTGGTGCGGGAGGCCCGCGTAGTGGCGGCGTCCGGGGCGGCAACAGCCGGAGCAGCAACTGGAGCCGGAGCCGGGGCCGCGGCAGGCGGGGCGATCTTGGTGATCTGGACGGCAGCGGGAGCCGGCTTGGCTGCCGGAGTCGCCGTGAAGCCGAGCACCCCGAAGGTGGGCGCAGCAGCGGCGTCGAGCGCTGGAGCCGCGACCGAGAGAGCCCCGCTGACAGCCTGAGGAGCGGCTGCGGTGGTGCCGGCAGCGCTTGCCGCAGTGTCAGCGCCCTGCGACGCAGATGCCGGGATCGCGAACGAGGCGACGAGCCCGCCCGACGCCACGACGACCGCGGAGGCCTTCATGGCCGGCTGCGCGGAGCGAGTAGCGATGTCGGCGATCTCGTTGAGCGGGTTGTACCCGGGTGCGCGATGGCGCCCCACATGATTACGAGCCACGAATTGACCTCTCGGACGCCTACGAAGTGAGCTGTCGGGTTCGGGTGGGAGGTTGTGTTGTCACCCGGTTCCTGCAGCGGGACGGGTCCCGCGTCAGGAACTTCACCCCGAGGACGTCTTGCGACGCCCGAAGGTGGTTCCCCCGCTCCTGTCATGTGGTGATGAGTGCTGATCCAGGTGAGGTGACAGGACTAGGCGATCCCCACCAGGACCTTGGCCACGGGAGGCCAAGTGCGGCAAACAGTACACAGAGGTCGTTGAAAAGTCACGCTGAGGTCACGAAACCGCCAAGAAACTGCTGTCAGTCGCGTCCTTGCGTGACGACTGGACGGTGACTACCTCCCGCTGCGCTGACGAAACCGCTGGTCAGAGGGCTGCAGCGAACACGTGATGGGCGACGTCGTCGGGTAGCGAGACGCCGGCGGCCTCGGGCGCTCCGTCACGGACGGCGATGATCCGGTTCCCGCTGCGGCGGACCTGGACCTGCTCGCCGGGCAGCAGCCCGGCGACCGTCAGCAGGGCGAGCGCCTCGTGGTCGACCTGGACGGGCTCGCCGATGCGCCGTACGCGTACCAGCCGTGGCTCGTCGCCCGCGAGCTCGGTGAGGGTCGAGACTCCCGCTCGGAAGTCCTCGCCCTTCTCCTCGCCCAGCTCGTCGAGACCGGGAATGGGGTTGCCGTAGGGAGAGTCGTGGTGGTCCGCGAGCATCGCGAGGATCTTGCGCTCCACCCGTTCGCTCATGACGTGCTCCCAGCGGCACGCCTCGTCGTGGACGAACTCCCACTCGAGCCCGATCACGTCGACGAGCAGCCGCTCGGCCAGCCGGTGCTTGCGCATCACCCGGGTGGCCAGGGTCCGGCCCAGCTCGGTGAACTGCAGCTGCCGGTCGTCGGCCAGGTGGATCAACCCGTCCCGCTCCATCCGCGCGACCGTCTGGGAGACCGTGGGGCCGGAGTGCCCGAGACGTTCGGCGATCCGGGCACGCAAGGGGGTGATCCCCTCCTCGTCGAGCTCGAAGATGGTCTTGAGGTACATCTCCGTGGTGTCGATGAGGTCAGTCACCATGTCATCCTCCCACTTTCGCCGGTCGTCCCTGGTACGGCCGTTGTCGGCCCGGGGGACCTCACGAGCGCGGTCGGGCCCGGTCCAGCGTTGCGCGCGACACGGGGTCGAACCGAGGCACCCACAGGCGCAGCCAACCGGCTCCGACCAGCGCGGCCCCGCCCATCCCCACGGCGGCGACGGCCAGCGGCGCGACGAGCGTCAGAGCGCTGATCAGTGCCGGGCCGGAGGCGTTGCCCAGGTCGGCCATCACCCGCCAGCCGCCCAGGAACTGGACCCGCGCATCGACGGGGGAGGCGTCGGCCCCGAGCGTCATCACCAGGCCGGCACCGATCCCGTTCCCGACGCCGAGGACCACCGCGACCGCAGTCAGCGTGCCGAAGTCGTGGGCCAACGGGAGCAAGGCCATACCGACAGCCAGGACGACCATGCTCGGAACCGCCACCCACATCCGCCCGTAGCGGTCCATCACCCCGCCCGCCGGATAGAAGAGCAGCATGTCGACGCCTCCGGCGATCCCGACGACCAGGCTGGTGCGCGCCGCATCGAGCCCGATCGACTCCGCGAAGAGCGGGATGAGTGCGATCCGGCAGGAGCGCGCCGACGCGATGAACAGCGCACCCACCCCGAGGGTGAGCAGCGTCCGGCGGTGCTCCGACAGGACCGAGACGAGGGACCGACGAGCCACGCCGCGCTCTCGTCGGTGCGCCGCGGTGATGTCGGGGACCAGCAGGACGAGCACGATCGCTGAGAGCGACGAGACGAACCCCACGAGGTATGCCGCGCCGATGCCCCAGCGCGACACCACCAGGGCGCCGATGAACGGGCCGACGAAGACGCCGATCCGGTTGACGCCCCCGAGCGTCGACAGCGCCCGGGCCCGCAGGGCGATGGGCACGGCATCGGTCAGGTAGGCCTGCCGGGCGAGGCCGAACAACGAGGACGCGAGACCGAGAAGCGCGAGCGAACCGGCGAGCACCCACAGCGACGGCGCGAACGCACAGCCCACCATTCCCACCGCCTCGATGGCGCAGGCGACAGTCAGGCCGGACCGTTCGCCGATCCTGGCGGCGAGCGCCCCGGCCGGCAGGTCACCGACCAGCTGGGCGACCCAGATCAGGGAGAGCAGGAACGCGGCAGTGCTGACCCCGGCGCCCAGAGCGCGCGCCGACAGGATGACGACGGGAAGCACCGCGCCCGTACCCACCGCTCCGAGCGCGGTCGGACCGTATGCCGAGAGCGCGATCGACCTCAGCTGACGGACCGGCTCCACTTCGTCACTGTAGGAGGGGCATACCCAGGGTGCAGGAGTCAGCCTCGGGGCAGTGCCCGGTACATCGCCTGGAACGCGGCGCTGTCGTCGAGCCAGTTGTGCCCGTCCGGGCCCTGACCGGACAGGAAGTAGGAGTAGCAGAAGAAGCCATGGGCGCGCGCCCAGGCGACGTCGTGCGCCACCACCTCGACGCGGTCTGCCGGCGTGGCCGGATCCGCCCCGCCGCCGACGCGACCCATCCCGACCTCGGTGATGCCGAGAGGTTTGCCGCGGTCCTTGACCAAGGCATACCAACGCATGATCTCGGGCCGTTGGTCGATGGGGACGACGCCGTTGGAGCTGGCGTTCTCGTCGGTGCCTGCCCGGTAGGTGTCGATCGTGTAGAAGTCCGCCTGCTTCGAGAGGTACGAGCCGTCTGCGCCAGGGCGCGAACCGCGGTAGTTGAAGCCCGACGACGCGATGCCCACCTGGATCTCCGGTCGGATCGCCTTGATCTTGGCGCGCGCCGCGTCGAACTGGCGCACGAAGTCGTCACCGGAGCTGAACAAGTTGGGCCGCTCGGGCTCGTGTTGGAAGACGAGACGGCTGACCGACCTCGTGTCGAGGGACCACAGGAAGTCCGAGAGCGGACCGTCGACCGACTTGAGGGACAGGATCACCTGCGTGCTCGGTGGGAACCTGTCGACATAGCGCGACGGCACCGGCCCGCTGAGGTAGTCACGGGTGACCTGCAACGGTCCGTACGCCTGCTGTCCCCAGGCGAAGTCCGCGCCCTCGTTGTGGGACTCGGGTAGCCGGACCCGTGCTCCGAGAAGCATGCCCGAGGTGGTGCTCGCGGGCGACCGGTCGGTCCGAGAGGCCGGCAGGGCGTTCGCGGGTGGTCCTGTGGACGCGGCGGTGCGCGGTGCGACGGGAGCGCCGGACGGGTGGGGCGAGGTCGAGGGCGATCCGGTCGCCGATGGTGTGGCGGTGGACCTCGTGCTGGACCTGCCGCCGGACGAGGTCGTCGCGGAGGGTCCGGGCGTGTTGCCAAGCGAACCGGTGTCCGCCGGCGAGGAGGTGCGGGTGCCCGTCGAGCTCGCCACCCGGGTCGTCGGTCTGCCGGCCGCACGGGGGTCGGGGGCGTACGTGCACGACGAGAGGGTCAGGACGGTCAGCAAGGCCAGTAGGGCCACCGTCGAGAGGACGGCGGGCAGGGGGACACGTCGATTCATGGGGATGCGCTCCAAGGGGGTGGGAGTCGAGCAACCGCGCTGATACGTGAGGGCCTGGGGGACCCTCGACATGCTGGGGAGGCACCAACGGGTGGTCCGGTCGTGCCGGTCGCACGTCGGAGGGCCACTTTCTAGCAGTAATCAGGCCATGTCGACAATGCCGGGATTGTTCCGGTGTGGACAACCGGCGGCCAACCACGTCCGCTAGCAGCGAATGGCGTTGCGGTCGACGGCTTTTCGGTTTACGGTCATCGGACACGAGAAGGGAGGTGGTCCAATAGTGCATTCTTATCGGACGCGTGAGGTGACTGCGCGATAGCGCAGCCGTTCTGCTGACCATCCTTTCCCGGTCAGCTGCAGGACGCGCGATCGCAGTTCACAGCAGTCGCTGCAGCCCGTGGGTACGCACGCCCCGCCCAGCGTGCCGCCGTCTCCCCTATGAGCCGGTAACCCACGGGCTGTCCTGCGCCCAGCGGATCTGTCGGGTCAGTTGCCCCGCACCGGCGGCGTGCGGACGAGAGATCGGTCAGGGCTGGCGGCGCACCAGGACCCAGGCAGCCGCCTCGTCCAGGCCGGGACGGATGTCGATGTCCTGGGCAGCCGCCCCCCCGCCCGCCCCGACCGCCGTGAACACGAGCCGGTCGTGCAGGCGGTTGCGACGCCCACCCCAGAACTCGACCTCGGAGCACCGGATCCGGAAGCCGCCCCAGAACTGCGGAACCGGCACGTCGTCGTCGTTCCCGTGGTCGGGGAACTGCGCGGCATACCGGTCGAAGTCCGCCTCCAGCTGCGCCCTTCCGGTCGCGGGCTGCGACTGGCTGGACGCCCACGCGCTGATCCTCGAGCCCCACGGCCTGGAGGCCCAGTAGGTCGCGACCTCGTCGCGGTCCACCTGCTCGCCGGTCCCGCGGAACCGGATGGCCCGGAACATCGCCGGCCAGGTGAGCGCGGCGGCAATGTGTGGGTTGGCCGCGAGCTCCAGGCCCTTGGTGGAGTCGAGACTGGTAACGAAACCGGGTCCGCGCTCGTCCAGGAAGCGCATCAGGACGGTCCGGACGTTGGGCGCCCCGGAGGCGTCGACCGTGGCAACGGACAGCGCCCGCGGCTCCGGGACGTCCGCACCGTTGCGACCCCGCGCGTCGGCCTCGTCGACCCAGCGGCGGATCTGCTGCCACGGAGTGGGCGCGAGCTCGTCCTCGCTGAGGCCCTCCCCGGTGTAGTCAACCCGTTCGACACTCGTGCTCGTCATGGCGCTCCCTGCGGCTAGATGCCGTTCTAGACGGTCCGGCCAGACTACGGTTGGGGCGACGAGAGAGGCACACCGATGGGCATGGTCAAGGTGTTCTACACGGGGGCGAGGGCCGGGGTGAAGTACGCGCCGGCGATCGTCGCGGTGGCGAAGGAGGCGCGCGGGCCCGCCACCGAGTACGCCAAGGCAAAGGTCGAGTCATCGCGCCAGAAGCGCCTCGCGGTCGCCAAGGCGATGGCAGTCGTCGACGGCACGCTGCTGCAGGTGCCACACGGTGAGGTCGTCGTCTGGGTGGTGTTCAGCGGCGACAAGCCGGTGGCCGAGTACCCCGACGTCACGGTCCCCCCGGCCGAGCTCGTCGCCGACGCGGATCTGGGCAAACGCCGCCCACCCGAAGAGTTTCCCTCCGCCATGGAGAAGGTCGCCGCGGCCGGCCACGCCGCCGCCACCAAGGTTCGTCACCCCCGGACGAAGCAGCCGTCCGACCGGCCGGGGGACTGACCGGCCGATCCGGTTCCGGTCGGTCGCTCAGTCCCGGACCGCGATACCCAGCTGGTCGGCGAACGCGTCCGCCAGCTCGATCAGCTGAACTCGGCTGACTGTGGCTCCCCGCAGGCTGGTCAGGCCTTGTGGCGCCAGAAGCCTCGCCTCGGAGAGGTCGACCTTGGTGAGCGTGGCGTTGCTCCACTCGGGGCGCTCGAGCACGCATCCGGAGAACGTCACGCCCTTGAGCCTCGCGCCGGCGAAGTCCGGCTCGACCAACACGCAGTCCTCGAACCGCACGTCCGTCAGGGTCGCCGCGCGCAGGTTGAGGAAGTCGAGCTTGCCGCCGCGCACCGTCACGCGCAGCCAGCTCGACCCGTATGCCGCGCACGCGCCGAGCCGAGCCCCGCTCACCTCGACGTCTTGGAGCGACGCGTCGCTGAGGTCGGTCCCGACCCCGCGGGGCCGGTCGAGGCGCGTGTCGACCCAGTGCGTCCGGCCGAGCTTCGCCTCGGTGAGGTCACAGGTGTCGAGGACGCAGTCCAAGAACCGGCTGCCCTCCGCGTCGGCCCGCACCACATCGTCGCCGCGCAACCTCACCTCGTCGTAGACGCCATCCGGTTCGAGGACACCGTCGAAGTCGGCAGCGACTTCGTCCGGGGTCGCCATCCACGCAGTCTCGCGCATCAGACGGCCATCCAGGCGACCTCTGACGCGGCCACAACACGCACGGTGAAAGGTCCGACCCCTTCTGGGGGGTCGGACCTTTCACGGGCAGCGGCGGGGTGATGAGACGCAGTATGCCGGGGTGGGAGGTGCTGCGCAGGGTCAGACCTGTGGACCCTCCGAGCGGAGCTTGTCGACCTCTGCCATCGCGTCGCGCAGCTCGCCGAGCCACTCGTCCGCGTGCCGGCCGACGAGGGTCACCGCCCAGGCGAGCGCCTCGGAGCGAGACCGGGCAACGCCGGCGTCCACGAGGGTATCGAGCACCTGGCGCTGCGGCTGCCGCAGCCGGGTCATCACCGGGATCGACTGGTGCGTGAACAGGTCGGAGTGCTCTGCGATGCTCGCGCCCCAGGCAACCTTGCGGCCGTAACGGGACTCGGCCTCCTGCGCGATCGCGACCCGCTCGTCGCGGGTGTCCTCACGCCAGCGGCTGATCCGGCCCTCGGCTGCAGCTGCGGACGTCTGGCCCTCGGAGCTGTCCCCAGAGCTGTCCACCGGCGGGAGCTCACCGACGACGATGATCTCCTCGCGGTCGACGGTCACGCTCGGGGCGCCGACGAACCAGTCGGACGGAAGCCGGCCGGCGAACCACTCCGCGGCGTCGTCCGCCGAGGGGAGGTCGGCCTGCTGCCAGCCACCGGGGCGACCAAAGGGGCCACCGCGACGACCTCGGCCACCGCGACCGAAGCCCGGACCGAAGCCCGGACCGAACGGTCCGTTCGCGCCGAACGGACCACCGGGACCGAAGGGGCCACCGGGCCCGCGGCGGCCACCGTGGCCACCGTGTCCGTGCTTGCGCCCGTGCTCCTGAGAGCCCTCGGGCGCATCTTGTGGGGTGCCAGTCATGACTGGTGTCCTTTCCTGAATGGATCACTGAATTACAGTGTTACACGCTTACAACTCTGTGGCCAGGAGGATTGTTCCCCGTCCAACCGGCGGACCCGTAAACAGCCCGTGGAGCACGTTTTGGTTTCATGGACGACGTGACCGACCTCGCCCCCGCACCCCTGGCCATCCCCGTCGACCTCCTCCCCGCCGACGGTCGCTTCGGCTCCGGGCCGAGCAAGGTGCGCCCCGAGCAGCTCGAGTACCTCTCCTCCCTCGGCCGCACGGTCCTCGGGACGTCGCACCGACAGGCTCCCGTGCGCGGGCTGGTCGGTGAGGTCCGCGAGGGTCTCGGTCAGCTGTTCTCGCTGCCTGACGGCTACGAGGTCGCACTCGGCAACGGAGGCGCCACGTGCTTTTGGGACGCCGCTGCATTCGGCCTGATCCGCGAGCGCTCTGCGCACCTCGCCTTCGGCGAGTTCTCGCAGAAGTTCGCAACCGTCAGCGACGGCGCACCCTTTCTCGGCG
>NZ_JBDTKA010000136.1:0-9470 GCF_039935575.1 Lapillicoccus sp. | reverse complement strand
TTGGGAGGGCTCGGAATGACGCGAGCGGCAAGCTTGTAGACGAGCTCAGGGTCGGGTGCGGTCAGGTGCAGGGTGAACCGCCCGGTGGCGTCGTCGGCGAGGACCCCTTTGGACAGGTCGCAGAGGTCGGGCGCCTTGGGGTTGTCGATGCACTCCTGCGCGCCGACAACTGACGAAAGCGCGGTCGGCGTGCCACCAAACAGGGACCGCCGGACCCCTCGGGCGAAGTCGGACGCCACCACGACCCGGCCGTCCGAGTAGCGGACACCCCGCCGAATCGTGAAGATGTAGGTCTTGCCCCCGTCGACCGGGCGGGGAATCTCGGTGGCGAGGTCGGGAACCAGGACCTCTGACGAGACCGTGCCTCCACCCCCAAAGGTCACCAAGCCGTCGTATACCGGAGTGAGCGCTTGGCCGATCTCTATGTCGTATGCGGAGGCCGGGTCGATGGTGGTGAAGGCGTCGTGGATCGCCACAGTCAATGTGCCGCCGACGTGCTCGGTGCTCGCGAAGGCGGCCGACGCCACCCATACCTCCTCGCCGACGCGTGCCACCCCGCGCGGCGAGGTGCGGACGCTGACCGTCGTCACCGAGTTCGCGGTGGGGTCGATGACGGACATCGACCCCGCGTACGCGTCGCTCACCCACACCCGGCCGTCGGCCACGACGAGCGAGGAGGGCCCGTCGCCGACCTGGATCCGCGCGACCTGACCGGTCGAGCGGTCGATCCTCGACACGGTCTGGGACAGCGCGTTCGCGACCCAGACGTCGGTCGGGGTGAGGGCCAGTGCGGCCGGTCCGGCGTCGACGGCCACGTCGGGGCCGGCTCGCTCTCCCGTGCGGGTGTCGATCTGGCTGATCGTGGCGGTCCCCTGGTTCGCCACCCACAACGTGGTTCCATCCAGAGCCAGCGCGCTAGGGCCATCCCCGGCCGGGATCGGCGGGTCGGCCTTGTCGGTCTTCGGGTCGATCCGCTGGATCGTGTTGTCACCGCTGTTGGCCACCCACACCGCCCCGGCACTGGCCACCACCGCGGCCGGCTGGTTGCCGACGGTGATCCGGTCGACGACCTTGTTGGCGGTGGCGCTGATCCGGGTCACCACCGGCGATCCGAGCGCGGCGACCCAGATGTCGTTGCCCGAGGCGGCGATGGCGTGCGGGTCTTGCCCGACGTCGGGGATCGTCTGCACGACACGCCGGGTGTCGGGGTCGACCCGGGAGACCGTGGCGTCTGCCTGGTTGACCACCCACACTGACCCCGCCGCCTCGACCAACGCACCGGGCAGCGCCCCCAACGGCACCGCGTCACCGACCAGCCCATCCGGCCCGATCACGCCGACGCTGTTCGCAGGCATCGGCGTGACGCTCCGGCTGCGGGCCGCCCACACCACACCACCCGCAACCAGACCGCAGGCCACCACGACCACCGCGCCCACCGCGACCCAACGGGAGCGCACCCAGCCGTCAAGCCACCCGAACCGCCGACCCGGTGACAGTAACGAGGACGACGACAACGCCCGCGACGCGGGCGCTGTCGTGTCCTCTTCCACGAACACGGAGCCGTCCGGCATACCCGCTTCGCCGTCCGCGGCGACGCTGTCGCCCGAGGCAGTGGGCACGCGCAGGTATGCCGGGAGTGCGGCGTCGGTGGTGTAGTCCAGGGCCGGGTCCTGTCGCAGGATCCGTTCGTGCAGGGTGCGGACCTCCTGTCCCGGTTGCACCCCCAGCTCGTCATCGAGCAGGTGCTGGACGTTCCGGTAAGCAGCCAAGGCATCCGCCTGCCGACCAGACCGGTACAAGGCCAGCATCCGCAACGCCGACAACCGCTCCCGCAGCGGATGCGCCTCTATCAACGCACCGAGCTCGGGCAGCACGGCGCCGTGGTGACCGAGCGCGAGCTCTGCAGCCGCCCAGTCCTCAGCAACCGCCAGATGGACCTCGCCCAGCCGGGTAGCCACCGGCTCGACCACCGCCAGCTCGGGCAGGTCTGACAAGACGTCGCCGCGCCACAGCCCCAACGCCGCACTCAGGTCCGCGGCCGCCTGCTGCGCGTCACCCCCCTCCAACGCCACCCGGCCCCGATGAGCCAAGTCCTCGAACCGGTCCGCATCAACCGCGTCCTGCGGCACCTCCAGCCGGTAGCCACCGCCGGCCAACGACACGATGACCTCGCCCGGAGCACCCTTGGACCGGTTCGGCTCCAACGCCGCTCGTAGGTGGAACACGTACGTCTGAACCGTCGCGACGTAACCCGGCGGAAGCCGGTCTGCCCACAGCGCGTCGGCAACTCGGTCCAGGGTCACCGGCCGGCCGCGCTCCACGACGAGCGACGCGAGGACCGCTCGCTGCTGTCGGCCACCGAGCGCGAGCACCGATCCGCCTCGGCGAACCTCGAGCGGGCCGAGGATGCCGATGCGCAAGTCGTCGTCGGTGCGTTGCGCCGTCGGCTGTCCGGTTGTCGCTGTCGCCATGGCCACCGTCTATCGAAGTGCATCCACGGTACTCGCGGGAGACCTGTAGTCCATCCCCTTTTCGCGCTTGGAGGCTTCCAAGCGCACGGGTCCAAGCGCCAACCGAGGGTCTTCCGAGCGCGAAGGGCTGAAGTGAAGGCATTCGCTACAACCACCGTCCTGGCCCAGAGCCGGACCGCACCAAGGAGTTACTCATGTCAGTTCGCACCGCAACCCGTCCGCTCGTCCTCGCCGTCTTCGCCACCGCTGCCTGGCTCGTCGCCGCCGCCGCCTCCGCCTCCGCGAGGGTGGCACCAGAACCTCCGGCGTATCAGGTGCCGGCCCAGGTCCTGGCCACCGCGCCCGCGGCAGAAGGGCTGCCCCTGCTCCAGTACGCCTTGGTCGCTGCCGTCGCGTGCCTCGTCACCCTGGCCGCCACCCTCGCGGTCCAGGCCGTACTGCGCCACACCAACGCTCAGCACGCCGTCGCCGGCGCCTGACCCGGTCTATACCAACCAACTCAGCGTCAGGAGAAGACGATGAAAACACGATGGACTGTGGTTCCTGTTCTCGCATCCTTGGGGGTTCTCGCATCCTGCGGGGTCGCGGCGTCCAGTGCAAGTGGCCCAGCGACGACGTCAGCACCTGCTGCGACCTCGTCCGTTCCGACCGTGATCGCGACGACCCTCGCGAAGTCGAAAGTCGACGACCTGAACCTGGGCGGCACTGCCTCTGACGGGCTCTGGAAGGTACTGCTGACGACCCATGGGTCCTCTGACCTCTATGTCGTCGACAACAAGTTCGCCCCACAGTCGGACTCCGGCTGGCACTCCCATCCAGGGCCGAGTCTGGTGATGGTGGTTGCTGGCACGGTGACGAACTACACCAGCGACGACCCGGCCTGCGCGCCACACGTCTATAGCAAAGGAAGCACCTTCGTCGACGCGGGCGGGAGCGACTCACACCTGCTGCGCAACGAAGGCACCGTAGCGGCGGAGACGATCGCCGTCCAGCTGCTGCCTACGGGCGCCACGCGGAAGACCCCCATGCCCGCCCCCGCCAACTGTCCCAAGGGATGACCATCCCCGCCCCACCGCACCGAGCAGGAGCTCTCCGATTTCCCGGACAGGTCCTCCGCAGGCTCTCGGCTAGCGCACTCGGTTCGCCTGGGGTCCGGCGAACTACGATGACGAGATGACCGATGTCCAGACCTCGAAGGACTTCACCCAGTACGCGCACCCCGACCGCCTCGTCTCGACGCAGTGGCTGGCCGAGCAGATCGAGGCCGGTCAGGTGGGCGCTCCGGGTGGGATCGTGCTCGTCGAGTCGGACGAGGATGTGTTGCTCTACGACACCGGCCACATCCCCGGCGCCGTCAAGGTCGACTGGCACCTCGACCTCAACGATCCGGTCACCCGCGACTTCGTCGGCAGCACGCGCTTCGCCGAGGTGATGGGCAGCCGCGGCATCGGCCGCGACACGACCGTCGTCGTCTACGGCGACAAGAGCAACTGGTGGGCGGCATACGCGCTCTGGGTGTTCAGCTTGTTCGGTCACGACGATGTCCGGCTCCTCGACGGTGGTCGGGCGAAGTGGGTCGAGGAGGGTCATGAGCTGACTCGCGTGGTGCCGGCGACGACGGCCGTCGACTACCCCGTCCTCGAGCGCGACGACGCACCGATCCGCGCGTTCAAGGACGACGTGATCGCGCACCTCGGCCAACCGCTCGTGGACGTGCGCTCCCCCGGTGAGTACTCGGGGGAGCTGTTGCACATGCCGGACTACCCGCAGGAGGGGGCCATGCGCGGCGGTCACATCCCGGGAGCGAAGTCGGTGCCCTGGGCGCGGGCCGCCAACCCCGACGGGACGTTCAAGTCCCGGCCCGAGCTCGAGCAGATCTACATCGGCGAGCAGGGCCTGTCCACCGACGACGACGTGGTCGCCTACTGCCGGATCGGCGAGCGCTCGTCGCATACCTGGTTCGTCCTCACCCACCTGCTCGGCTTCAAGAAGGTGCGCAACTACGACGGGTCGTGGACCGAGTGGGGCAACTCGGTCCGGGCCCCGATCGAGAGATAGGCGCCGGTATGCCTGCTGAGCCCGCCGAGGCCCGCCCGTTGCCCACCGCGCTCGCCGAGATCGCGGAGGACTTCGGCGTCGCCTCGGCCCAGGAGAAGCTGCAGCTGCTGCTCGAGTTCAGCGACGAGCTGCCGGCCCTGCCCGAGCGGTACGCCGGGCACGCCGAGCTGCTCGAGCGGGTCGACGAGTGCCAGTCGCCGCTGTTCCTCGTCGTCGAGGTCGGCGACGGCGCCGCGCTGGACGAGCGCCCGGTCAACCTGTTCTTCCAGGCGCCCGCAGAGTCGCCGACCACGCGTGGGTTTGCGGGGATTCTGCACGAGGGGCTAGACGGCCTGTCGGCCGCGCAGATCCTCGACGTGCCGGACGACGCGCCCTACCGGTTCGGGCTTGCTGAGGCGGTCTCCCCGCTGCGCCTACGCGGGATGGTGGCCATGCTCGGCAGGATCAAGCGTCAGGTTCGCCTCAAGACTGCCGTGTGACGAGGATGGCGGGGACTGACCCCAGCGGGTGCCGGTCGGGCGGTACCGGAGGAGGATTGGCCTACGGGACGTGGCTAGTCGACACGTCCTCAAAGAGCCAGGACACGGCTGAGACCACGGTCGACCTCCTGCATCAGACCATCGGGCACGTAGCCGACCTGACTGCGCAGGTCTGACCTGTCGAGCGTCACCACAGCGGTGACGTTCACGACAGAGTCTCGAGGTAGACCCGTTGCGGCAGCAGACAGGAACACGTTCCCTGGCATCGCTGCCAAGGCGGTGTTGGAGGTGACGACGACAACGAGCACAGTGGCGAGGCGACTCTCGTTGAAACCGTCTGCCTGAACCACCAGAACTGGTCGGCGTTTGGCCGGTCGGCTGCCGACCGTAGGGCCCAGATCTGCCCAGCAGATCATGCCCCGCTGGATCACCACTCGTAGTCGACCTGGTGCAGGAGTGCATGCGCTGCCCGACGGCTGCCGCATTGGACTCCTCCAATGGGCCACACTCCTGCAATGCCGCGTCGATCTGACGCGTCACCGAGTGTGCGTCCAGCTCGTCGAGATAACTGTCGGCTGCACGCGCGAAGAACTCCGAGCGACTCATCCCGAGCGCCTTTGCCCGACGCGATGCGCGGTCAAAGGTCTCGTCGGGGACGGAGATGGCGGTCTTCACAACGGAAGTGCAACCGGGTATGACTACGTCACCGCGCGCATGGCCGATCCGCCAACAGGGTCAGCGCGCATCTGATCATCTCCCAGACCAAGGGTGTTTTTGCCTTATGTCTGACAACCCCTCCGCGCCTCCCGACCGCCCCGCCCGTCACGACCCCGGTGGGTCAGTCGCCGATCTCGGCGCGGACGGCATACAGCTCGGGGAAGAAGGTGAGGTCGAGCGCCCGGCGCAGGAAGTCGACGCCGCTCGACCCGCCCGTCCCCCGTTTGTGCCCGATCGTCCGCTCGACGACCTTGAGGTGGCGGAACCTCCAGAGCTGCATGTTGTCCTCAAGGTCGACGAGCTCCTCGCACGTCTCGTACACACCCCAGTGCTCGGCGGGCGCGGCGTAGACATCGGCGAACACGTGCACGAGGTCGTCGTCCAGCGTGTAGGCCTGGGTCCAGTCGCGCTCCAGCAGCCGTGGCGGCACCGCGTAGCCGTGCCGGCCCAGGTAGCGCAGGAACTCGTCGTAGAAGCTCGGCTCGTGCAGCAGGGTGTCGAGCAGTGCCCTCGCCGAAGGGTCATGGTCGAAGACCCCGACCATGTCGGCGTTCTTGTTGCCGAGCAGGAACTCCACCGCGCGGTACTGCCACGACTGGAACCCGGAGCTGGTAGCGAGGAACGGTCGGATCTGCGCGTACTCGCTCGGGGTCAGCGTCGCGAGCACGGACCACTGCTCCGTCAGAATCTCCTGGATTCGCTTGATGCGCGCCAGTCGTTTCAGCATCGGGGCGAGTTGGTCGGACGCCAACAGGGTTCTGGCAGAACGAAGCTCGTGCAGCATCAGTTTGAGCCAGAGCTCAGAGGTCTGGTGCTGGATGATGAACAGCAGCTCGTCGTGCTGAGGGGGCTCGCTCCGAGGATGTTGCGCACCGAGGAGCTGGTCGAGCGCGAGGTAGTCGCCGTAGGACATGCTTGCGCCGAAGTCGCGCTGGACATCGGGCTCGATCTCGCGCCGGTTGGCGTCCACCTCGCGCTTCTTCGTCAGTCAGCCGCCCTCGTTGAACTCGTCGGGGTTCGGCCCGGTCCGGGCGTGCTTGTCCAGACCGGTGATCTGCGACACCTCGTCGTCGGTCAGCTCGAACCCGAACACGTCGAAGTTCTCGCGGATCCGGCTGGGAGTGACCGACTTCGGGATGACGACGTTGCCGAGCTGGAGGTGCCAGCGCAGGATCGCCTGAGCCGGCGTAACGCCGTGCTCGTCGGCGATCGCGACGATCGTCTCGTCGGTGAGAACGTCGCCCCCGGAGGCGAGCGGGCTCCAGGCCTCGGTGACGATCCCGTTGGCGGCATGAAAGTCGCGCAGCTTTTCCTGGACCAGGTACGGGTGCAGCTCGATCTGGTTGATGGTGGGCAGCTCACCGGTCTCGTCGCGCAGCCGCTCCAGGTGCGGGATGTGGAAGTTGCACACGCCGATCGCCTTGATCCGGCCGTCGTCACGCAACGTCTGGAACGCTTTCCAGGTCTCGACGAACGCGTCCTTCTCCGGCACCGGCCAGTGGATGAGGTAGAGGTCGAGGACGTCGATGCCGAGGCGGTCCATTGACCCCTCGAAGGCCTTGATCGTCGACGGATACCCCTGGTCGTTGTTCCAGAGCTTCGTGGTCACGAAGACGTCCTCGCGCGGGACGTCGCTGGTGCGCAGAGCCGCGCCCACGCCGCCCTCGTTCTGGTACGCGCGTGCCGTGTCGATGTGGCGATAGCCGGTCTCGAGGGCTGTCAGCACCGCCGGCGTCGCCTCCGCGTCGTCGACCTGCCAGACACCGAACCCCAGCTGGGGGATGTCGAGAGAACCGGAGGGCGTGGTGAGCGGGACGTTCGGGACGGAAGTCATGCAACCACCGTATGCCGCTCGCGACATCGACGCCGGGCGGCCCACCCCTGTCCGGACAGCCGTTAGGCTCCGGCCATGCCGATCTCGAAGGTGCTGATCGCCAACCGCGGGGAGATCGCCGTACGCATCGCCCGTGCCTGCAAGGACGCCGGCCTCGTGTCGGTCGCCGTGTACGCCGACCCGGACCGGGATGCCCTGCACGTGCGGATCGCCGACGAGTCCTACGCCCTCGGCGGCTCGACCCCCGGCGACAGCTACCTCGCAGTCGACAAGCTCCTCAGCGTGGCCGCCCGGTCCGGCGCCGATGCCGTGCACCCCGGCTATGGGTTCCTCGCCGAGAACGCGGGTTTCGCCCAGGCCGTGATCGACGCCGGTCTGACGTGGGTCGGCCCCGGGCCAGCGGCCATCGACGCGCTCGGCGACAAGGTCAAAGCCCGTCACCTCGCGACGCGAGCCGGTGCTCCACTGGTCCCCGGCACCAGCGAGCCGGCCCAGGGACCGGACGAGATCGTCGCGTTCGCGAAGGAGCACGGGCTCCCGGTGGCCATCAAGGCGGCATACGGAGGAGGTGGTCGAGGGCTGAAGGTGGCCCGCACTCTCGAGGAGATCCCCGACCTGTTCGAGTCCGCCGTCCGGGAGGCCATGACCGCATTCGGCCGCGGCGAATGCTTTGTCGAGCGGTTCCTCGACAAACCGCGCCACGTCGAAACCCAGTGTCTCGCAGACCAGCACGGCAGCGTGGTCGTGGTGTCCACCCGAGACTGCTCCCTCCAGCGCCGAAACCAGAAGCTGGTCGAGGAGGCGCCCGCACCCTTCCTCACCGACGCGCAGCACGACGAGCTGGTTCGCGCGTCCAAGGCGATCCTCAGCGAGGCGGGCTACACCGGGGCCGGGACCTGCGAGTTCCTCGTCGGCCAGGACGGTGCGATCTCGTTCCTCGAGGTCAACACCCGCCTGCAGGTCGAGCACCCAGTGAGCGAGGAGGTCACCGGAATCGACCTGGTGCGCGAGCAGTTCCGGATCGCCGACGGCGAGGCTCTGGGGTACTCCGACCCGCAGCCGCATGCCCACTCCATCGAGTTCCGGATCAACGGTGAGGACGCCGGCCGCAACTTCCTGCCGGCGCCGGGCACCGTCGCGCGCTTCAGCCCCCCTTCCGGGCCGGGAGTCCGAGTCGACTCCGGCGTGGTCGAAGGAGACGTCATCGGCGGCGCGTTCGACTCGATGCTGGCCAAGCTCATCGTGACCGGTCGGACCCGGCAGGAGGCGCTGGAGCGCTCCCGTCGCGCCCTCGCCGAGTTCGTCGTGGACGGCATGCCGACCGTGCTGCCCTTCCACCGGGCCGTCGTCACTGACCCCGCCTTCGCGCCGGCCGGGGACGCGCCGTTCACCATCCACACCAGGTGGATCGAGACGGAGTTCGACAACAGGATCGAGGCGTATGCCGGTGCCGCGGCGGGCAGTCCGGCCGACGGGGCGGAGGTCGGCCAGCGACGCACGGTCGTCGTCGAGGTGAGCGGACGCCGGCTCGAGGTGGTGCTGCCCGCCCAGCTCGGCCTCGGCGGTGCGGCGGTGGCCGGTTCAGGAGCGCGCAAGACGGCGCCGCGCCGTTCGGGAGGCGGGTCCGCGGCCGCGGCCGCTTCGGGGGACGCCCTGACCGCTCCCATGCAGGGGACCATCGTCAAGGTGTCGGTCGAGGAGGGTCAGAGCGTCGAGGTCGGTCAGACGGTCGTCGTCCTGGAGGCGATGAAGATGGAGCAGCCCATCACCGCCCACAAGGCTGGCGTCGTGACCGGGCTGAAGGCGACCATGGGCGAAACCGTGACGAGCGGCACCGTCCTAGCCGAGATCAAGGACCCCGAGGGCTAGACACGATCCGGGTGTGGTTGTTGGCGGGGCGGTGGGCATCGG
>NZ_JBDTKA010000135.1:0-6117 GCF_039935575.1 Lapillicoccus sp. | reverse complement strand
CGCCGACCGCATGCCCGCCGCCGAGAACCTCTGAAAATCAAATGCCAGAAACACCGTTCATCGGACACTCCCGTGGGCGACGCACGTGTGCAGCGGATTTAGCTCCCCGGAAACGGTGGTCATGGTCGCCCCAGATGGGCGGTGGTGAAGGGGGTCCTGGCGTGCGCGGCGGCACCACCTGCGGTGGCGGGTTGGCTGGTGGTGGGGGTGCCGGGGTAGGTGACGGGGACGGGGGTGGGCATGGGCGGACAGGTGGCGTCGGCGGTGTTGCCGGGTTTCCGGGCGGGTAGGGCGCCGGTGGCGAGGTAGGCGGCGACGTTGTTGTCGACGCAGGGGTTGCCGTTGAGGCTGACGCCGTGGTTGCTGCCGGGCAGGCCGATCAGGCGTCCGTCCGGGTAGAGTCGGCGGACTTCGAGGTCCCCGGTGTACGGGGTAGGCCCGTCGCTGTAGTCGTCGAGGAGTAGCGGCGCCAGGGTTCCACCGACGATGGTGGTCGGGGCGGCGGCCGGGGCTGGCCAGAATATGCAGGGGGCGTTGAACCAGAAGTTGTTCCACGTGTAGAACGACGCGGCGGGCTGGGTCCGGTAGGCGTCGGCGAGCTGCTGCTGCTTCCCTGGCCAGGGTGAGTCTGTGCACTCAGTGCCGAGGTAGACCGCGACGAGGTTGTCGTTGCCGGGCCCGTCGGCGATCTGGTAGTCGACTTGGAGGTAGTAGGTGTCGCCGTGGTGGATGTAGTTGGCCCAGTCTTCGGCCAGATAGGGCCAAAAGTACTGCGGCGTGTAGGCCGCATCGTCGAAGGCGTCGTCGATCTCGTCGGCGCCGACGATGCCGGCGGCGGGGTGGACGAGCAGCTTGGCCCGGAAGTCGTAGTAGCGCCGCTCTACCGCGAGCTCGGTGTCACCGAGGTTGTATACGTCATGGTGCAGCGCGATCCAGGACCAGAACAGGCGCAGGCTGTTCTGCTCAACTTGGTTCTGGCGCAGGTTGGTGCGGTACCAGATCTGACGCGGGTCGACGTTGCTGTCGAAGACGGCCCGGCGCAGCCGGCCCGGGAAGAGGGTGTTGTACACCGACCCGAGGTAGGTGCCGTAGGAGTAAGCGTAGAAGCTGATCTGTGGCACCCCGAGTGCCCGCCGGATCTGATCGATGTCTTGAGCCTGGTCCACAGTACGCATATTCCGCAGGAGTGCCGGCTGAGCCGCTTGGCAGGCCTGGGCGTACTGCTTGGACCGGTCGAGCCACACCTGCAGTAGGGCGGTCGAGGTTGGCACATAGTTGGGCCGGTCCGGTCCGAAATGGTTCGGGTCACACGACAATGCTGGGATGCTGGCGCCGACCCCGCGCGGGTCGAACCCGATCCAGTCGTAGTCGGTGCCGACCCCACCAGGGATGGCGCCGCCGTACAGCGACGCGGTCAGACCAGACCCGCCAGGTCCGCCAAGGTTGACCAGGATCACCCCCTGGTAGGCAGAAGCGGGCACCGTGTGGACCACCCTGGACACGGCGATCTGGACGGTAGCCGCGTGGGGTTTGGCGTAGTCCAGCGGCACCGTCACAAAACCACACTGTGCGCCGGCCTGGGCCAGGCCCGGGTCACCGCACGTCCCCCAGGAAATCGGAGGGGTGTCGTACTGCAGGGCTGCGACCGGCGCGGTGGATAGGGGAGCCATTGTGGCGTTGGCCGCCGGAGCGACCGTCAGCGCTGCGACCATCGAACCGGCGACCAGACCGGCGAGGGCAATGAAGTTGGGCAACCGGTTCATTTCCAGCCTTCTTCCACAGACTTGACTTCACGAACGCCAGAACTCCGGCGCTCGTACCGGTTGGGTGAGGTTGCACCCTCATTTGTGAGGTGCCGGTTTAAGTCACGGGGTCGAGCTTCCTCGCGTCGGAGCGGCTGGCCCGGCGGGTAGCCACCCGGTGTCCGAGGAACACCAGGGCCAGCCCGACGAGGTAGATGGCCAGGTTCACCTCCGCATAACCCCATACGTTCGCGGTGGAGGCGGTCGGGAAGGGCCCGAAGGCTGCGGTGTCGCCGCCGGCCCAGGCGATGATCAGGGTTGCGGTCTGGAAGGTGAAGACGAACGAATGCACGCCGATGTAGGCGACGAACGCGGCCAGCCGCTTCCTGATCAGATAGCCGATCGGGAAGGCAGCCAGGAGCGTGACGATGAGTTCCACAGCACAGCTTCTTTCCGGTAGGTGAAGCGGGCGGTCACAACGATCCAGCCGGTTGATTCCGGTTGATGCGGCACTGAGTACCAGGCACGGCGTCTGTCCCGGATCTCAGCAGGGTCATCGCGTGTCCTTCCTCGGACCGGGATGCGCGCTGGTATTCATCGTGATGGACACCGCTGTAATCCGACTGGAATCATGTGAGAGATGGCCAGCGACGACATCCCACCGGTTTACGTGTCCCTGCTTGGTCCGGTCCGGGTTTGGCGTTGTGGCGAGCTTGTCGGGCCGGCAGGTGCCAAGCGTCGCGGTCTGCTCGCCATCCTTGCTCTCGAGCCGAATCGTCTGGTCCCGGTCGAAAGGCTTGTTGCCGGGTTGTGGTCCGACAACCCGCCTTCAAGCGCAGACAATGTCGTCCAGACGTATGTCTCGGTGTGGCGGCGTGCGCTGGAACCGCACGGTGAACCGGGGCGACTGGCGCGGCGACTTCGCCGGACCGGCTCGGCCTACGAACTCCAGCTCGCCGAAGACGAGAGCGACGTCCTGCGGTGCGAGGAGTATGCGGCAGCGGGTGCACGGTATGCGGCGGCAGGACGGTTCGGCTCGGCCGCTGCTGCGTTCGCCGACGCCTTGTCCCTCTGGCGCGGAATGCCGCTGGCCGATCTGGGATCGGTGCCGTTCGCAGTCCAGGCGACCCGAGCCCTCGACCTACATCGGACAGCGCTGGTCGAGTATTGGGCCCACGCGTGCCTGCAGGGCCGCGTAGGAGATCCCGCGGCCGTCGCGACCGCCATTGAACAGATCCTCATCGACGACCAGTTACGAGAGCGAGCCGTCGAGCTGCAGATGTGGGCGCTGTGCCGCGACGGGCGTCCGGCGCAGGCCCTGCAACTGTTCGACCGGACCCGGCGGGCACTCGCCGACGAGCTCGGCGCTGATCCGGGGCCGGACCTGTCAACGATGCATGTCGATGTGCTGTCCGGCTCCGCCCGGCTGCGCCCATCGGCCGCCGCGCTCACCCCACTTTCAAGTCGGCTGCAACTGCGCGGCGACGGCTTCATCGGACGGAGCCGCGAGCTCGCCGACATCGCGGCCCTCCTCAAGGAGCGCCGTCTGGTGACCTTGGTCGGGCCCGGCGGGTCGGGTAAAACCCGTCTGGCCGAGGAGGTCGCCGCCGCTGCATCAGGTGCGGCCGTCACCGTAGCCCTGGCAGGTTTCGAAGACGCAGCGCTGGTGCCTTCTGCCGTCTGCGCTGCGTTCGGGTTGACCATCGCCGCGGCGGACGCCGAGGCCACGTTGCTCGACCGGCTCGCCGATGTCGAAGGCCTGCTGGTGCTCGACAACCTCGAGCACCTAGCCGCCGCCGGCGCCCTGGTCGAGCGACTGATCCGCGGAACGCGACAACTGCGTATCCTCGCTACCTCACGGCATCCACTTGGCGTTGCCACAGAGCACCGCTTCCTGGTTCGGCCGCTCCACCTGCCCGACCAGGGTGAGAGTGACCCGGCGCGGCTGCGGACCGCGGCAACTGAACTACTTATTGATCGCGCCCACGCCGTCGGCGCGACTTTTTCGATCACCGATACCCTCACCACGCTCGCCGAGATCGTCAGACGACTGGACGGCCTCCCCCTGGCGATCGAGATTGCCGCGTCATGGCTGAACGTCCTGTCCCCTGACCAGCTGCTGTCTCGGCTGGCGGAGTTGCACGACATGCCCGGTCCGCGCGATGACGATGCCAAACGCCACCGCACGTTAGACGCGGTTGTCGAGTGGAGCCTGAGGCTCCTGACCCACGATCAGCAGACCCTACTGTTTCGGCTGAGTGTGTTCCGCGGCTCAGCGTCCCTACCGGCCATCGAGGCGGTGTGCGCGCACGACCTACCACAGCCGGTGCTCGCAGGAGTGGCCGAGTTAGTCAACCGCAGCCTGATATTTCCGGTACCCGCGACCCCCACCCCCCGTTTCCGCCTGCTTGAGACCGTCCGGCAATACCTGACCCGGCAGTACGTCGGCAGCGACGACTATCACGCCGTGGTCGAGCGCCACAGGGCGTGGTTCGCGAATTGGACGGTGAGTTTCGCTGCGCACACGGAAGGGCCCGGCGCGGCCGAGTGGCTGGACAACGCGGCCCGCGACATTCATAACCTACGAGTCGCCCTCGACGGCGCCGTCGGCACGCCAGATGAACTGCAGCTGGTCGCGAACTGCTCAGGGCTGTGGCATGAGCTGGGACATCTACAAGAGGGCATTGAGCGGTTCGAGCGAGCCTTGGCCAACGCGTCGAGCATCCACCCGGCCCGCCCCGACGCGACCGCTCTTCTCTCATGGCTGCTGGGCTCGGTCGACCAAGACCGTGCGCTACAGCTCGCGCAGCAGGCACTCACGTTAGCCGAGCGCGCAGGTGACCCCCTGGTGCTCGCCTACGCCAGGCAAGTCGCCGGAGGCCGCAGCGCCGACACCACGGCCGCGGTCGCCTCGCTACAAGCCGCGATCGAGACTGCGGAGAGCGCGGGCGACTGTCCCGTCCAGTACGCCCACACTGCACCGGGTGCCGTACGAGTCGGTGCGACGCACGAGCTGCTGCAACGCCTCATGTTCAGCGACGTACAGGCCGCGATTGCCTTATGTGAAACCGAATTGCGTCGCGCGTCGGCTGAGCGCAACGACGAGGCGCTGGCTCAGTTCACTGTGCGTCTTCGGCTCGCGTTGATGGGCGCCGGCCGGGTCGAGGAGGCCGCCCAGCAATCCGGGCCCGATCACCGAGTACTTACAGTAGGAGGAGCGTTCAACGTGATGATCGCCGACGGCATCGAGCGCTTCCATTACGGCCAGGCGGACGACGCGGCTGGCTGCTTCGTCAGCGCCTGGAGGGATGCGAGAGACCGCGGGTCGTTGTTCTCGCTCGTCTCCGCAACCGGGTGGATTGTCGAGGTGCACGTGGACACCGGGTCCGTCCCCAGCGTCGCGGAGATCGTGTCCGAAACCCACAAGCTCTGCAAATTCGCCGATGCGCGGACCCGGGCCCCCTTAACCGTCCACCGTGCTCGCCTGGCTCGCACGGCAGACGACCGGCAAACGGCGCAACGGTTGTTGGATGACGTGGCGTGGCTCATCGACGGCCACGAGCTCAACTGGGCGGTACTGGTGTGGCTTGTCGAATCAGCCGCACTATGCGCAGCACGTGGCGACACGTCTGGAACGGCCGGGTACTTGGACGCGCTGCGGGCCAGAAGCGCGGCGACCGGCATTGTCGTCCCGCCGTGGGAGGAGCGACGGATCATCGAAAGCGTCGGTCAGCACGACCCCCACGGACTACGCGCGGTGTAACGGCATACGTAGGGCCACAATGAGAGGTCGCCGCCGCAGCGTCGGTTACCCGCGTCTCGCGGTGGCTGATGCCCTCTCGGCTGGGGACGGCTCTCAAAACCCTGATGCGCCACGATCGTCCTGATGCCCTCGGCGACGGATCCCCGTCACCGACCAACGCTTCAGAAGAACCCTCTGAAGCCACTCGAAAGTGTGCGTTGGCAGACGCATCACACCGCATGTGGCGCGCTGTCCGGGCAGCGTGCAAAGCCGGATCCTGGGGCGCTGGCCAGAGCCTTCGAGTGCGGGGACACTGGAGACATGGGTGATCCCGAAGCTGAGTCACACAGGTGAAGCGCCCCAGGTTTGATGCCGCTCCTGTTTGAGTCCAGGAGGATCAGCACCATGCCGAAGAAGATTGATGACGAGTTGAAGGCCAGGGCGGTACGGCTGGTCAGTGACCACCGCGGGGAGTATTCCTCGTTGACGGCTGCTGCGGCGGTGGTGGTGGCTAAGCAGCTGGGGGTGGGCAAGGAGTCGGTTCGGCGCTGGGTGATCCAGTCCCAGGTCGACGGCGGTCAGCGTGCCGGTGCGAGCAGCGAGGAGCTGGCCGAGCTCAAGGCGCTCAAGTCC
>NZ_JBDTKA010000134.1:0-16513 GCF_039935575.1 Lapillicoccus sp. | reverse complement strand
TGTCGGTGAGCAGCCCGATCAGCGACGCCGGACGCACGAAGTCGACTCCCGCACATACGCCATTGCCGTGGTCGTCGGCGCCGAGCACGTGCGAGAGGCGCTGGGTGAGCCAGCGCTCGACCCCCCTGGCGGGCACGACTACCAGCTCGCGAGAGAGCACGCCGCCGACCGGCTGCCGGAGCAGTTCGCCCAGCGCATCGGCGAGCAAGTCTGTGCGCGTGTCGACGTGCACGGCGAGGCCCACGGGTCAGACTGTATGCGTTCGGCCGCCTGGGACGAGAGACGAGAAACCGCCTTCGGTTGCCCTTCACGACACCGCGGTCGTGCGGACCACTTCATCGGGTGGTCGTTCAGTACGAGTTCGTCGGCCAGACGGAGCGTCGAGGAAAGCGTCACGGAACTCAGCGCGTTGAACTTCGTGAGTGCTTCATGGTCCTCCCGGCTGAAATGTCGAATGACCGCCCTGGCGTTTGGCGCATGCGCAGTCAACGCATAGGGTTCCGCTGTTTTCGATGACCCCGACCTGAGTGGCTGCCCTGGTCTTGGCTCGGGCTTCACCCCCTTTGGGGTGTACCAGTCCCACCCTGAGGGTGGTTATTTGGTGGTAGACAACCGCTGCGGTCTCTCGACCTTCTTGCAGTTTCGGCCGCTAGAACACGTGTTGCTCGGGTTGACCTCGCAACGATAGGAGTCGGAAAGAGATGAGCGTCGTCAAGGGGCTGTGGGCCTCGGTGCAAGGAGACCCCGTGTTCATGCGGCGGGTCAACGGCTGGCTGGCGATCTTCTGGATCGGGATGATCCCGGTCTCGATGTGGTTTGGCTGGCTGAACTCCGTCGTCTACGTCTCAGCCCTATCCCTGTGGGCGCTGGTGTCTGGGCACTGGTCGGCCTGGCAGGCGGCGCGGGTGGAAGTCAAGCAACACGAAGAAGCCACCCAAGCCCAACACCGGGACATTCCGGGGGAAGTCGTCGACGCCATCGTCCAGAAGACCACCATCCAGGCCGAAGCGGGCTGACCGGGGCAGGCCCGCCCACTCACTCGATAAAACCACATCCACCCTGAAGGAGTAGTCATGATCATCTTGGGCATCATCTTGTTGCTTGTCGGAGTCCTCGCCAAGATCGCCACTCTGTGGACCATCGGGATCGTCGTCCTCGTCATCGGACTGATCCTGCTCGTCCTGGGGATGGCGGGCCGGGCAGTCGGCGGCCGCCGGCACTACTACTGAACCTCGATTCCGGCCGTGGCGGCACGCACGGCCAGGGCTGAAGTCCCCCCTGGAGCCACCTGCGGTGACCGGACGCCCACCTGCCCGCGTGCAGAGTCGCCGACCAGCCAGCGCGTCACCTTGGACATGTAGCGCGCGCAGGGTTGGTCCGCGTCACTGTGTCCGTGCCTGCAGCATCGGGCTGTGAACACCAGCAGGCGGCGGCAGGACGGTCAGTAGCTAGTCGAGGGACCGCGCAGCCGGTGTCGGTTCATCTTGCTGCTGGCGTGGCTGGTGTCGATCGCGATGGCAACCCCCGGGGTGGCCTGCTCGAGATCTTCGGCTCCCTCGCGACCTGCCTCTTCGATGCCCACCGTCGTGGCAGCGCGGTGTGGGCCATCTCGGCCGGCCGGCTGTTGCGTCCAGTTCAGCTGGGGTCGCGAATGGTCGGACCATCCTCTGCTTGGGCGGACTTGTTTTGCCCGTCGTGGTCGAAGGTGACGTCGACGTCCTCGAAACCCTTGTTCCGCTGGGCCACGGCCGCGGCGGTGTAGGCCCGCTGGTCGCCCGCGGTCAGGTCGACATCGTCAGTGAACGGGGTCAACAGGGCGCGTGGGTACAGCTTCTTATCCCGCACGACATTGATCTCCACCGAGATCACCAGAGCAACGGCAGCGAGGTAGAGCCAGGCGATCAACGCCAGCACGAACGCGAAAGCCCCGTTGGTCACGGTGGCGTTCTTCAGCACATGCTGCACATAGGCGGTACCGAACGACTGCAGCAACTGCCACAGCACAGCAGCGGTGATGGCGCCCGGGGCGGCGTCCCGCAACGAAAGGTTGGCCGCTGTCGAGATGCGGAAGACCAACAAGAAGACGACCGCATTCAGGGCCACGGATCCGACCGTCGCGCCGACAGCGGAGATGATCCCCAGAATCGAGGCCGTCGAGGATGCGCTCGTGCTCAACCCCGACAAGATGGTCGCCCCAAGCACGGCCAACCCAGCGGTACCTATCAGGAGCAAGCTTCGCAGGCGGGCCTTGAGCGGGTTCGGGCGGTTGTTGCGAGGGACAGCCCACGCTACGTTCATCGCGTTCTGGATCGCCTGAGCGACCCCGATGCTGCCGTACAAGGCCCCCACCGCACCTACCACCAGGGCGACTCCACTACCTCGAAGACCGGACGGTGTCCCGATTTGCGTGCCGATGACCGGGAACTGGGTCAACGCGGAATGCAAGACCTGCTGCTCGAGCTGCGGGTCACCTTGCAGGACGAAGCCAAGCACTGACGTCAATAGCAGCAGTAACGGAAACAGGGAAACCAGTCCGTAGTACGCGATCAAGGCGGAAAGGTAACTGCCCTGGTCGTCGAAGAACTTGTAGAGCACGGCGATAGGGAACCCCGCCCACCGGTGCCGCCGCTGAAACCGGTCCAGCCGCTGCGTCACCGACAACGGAAGTCGGCCCCTGGAATATGACGTGAAAACACCTGGGACACCCCCGGACGGCTACCGCTGCAGCGTTTCGCCCACCCGGCTCGACCGGAGAAACCGACCCGGATGTCCCTCCGGACCGCCGGCGTCGCCGCAGGTTCGACCACCTCTTCATGAGCATCCACAACCGTCGATTCTTCCACCCGTCCCGAGGTAACCAAGACGATCTATGTGCACACCGCTCGATCAGAAGCGCAGGCGCTGAGTCTGCTTGGTCAGCGGCTAAGGTCTTGAGGCGCAACGGGTGCCGTTGCGGTCAGGAATGGCTGTCAGGGTTCCAACGGACGGCCGGAGCACGCGCACAATTCGACGGTGGCCTGCATGTATGCGGTTCAGACGGTGGCCAGGGGCGGGGTCGAACCGCCGACCTTCCGATTTTCAGTCGGACGCTCGTACCAACTGAGCTACCTGGCCGTGCACAACAACGCCGGATCGCTCCGGCGAGCGCTCACTATACCCAAGCACCGAGCGCCCCGAACTGCTCAGCACGTCGACGCGGGTGCCGTCCCCGCTAACGCCGACGCGAAGAACGGCAGCACGTCCGGCACCGCCGCGTTGCTGATCGAACTGTGGTCGTCGTCCGGGTACTGCCGGAAGACGACGTGCTCGCCAGCCGCGCATACTCGCGCCACATAGGCGGAGGTCGCCGCGGGCCCGACCAGCTCGTCCTTCAGTCCCTGCGCCACGAACAGCGGCACCCCGAGCGGAGCCGACGCGGGCGTGTTCTCCGCCAACAGCTCCGACCACGGCGGGGTAGTCGAGGGGTCGGCCGACAGATAGCCGCCGATCAGCGGCCGCGCCAGCGCGTGAATCGTCAGCATCTGCCCGAACAAGCACAGGTCCGCCATGGGGGGCGTGGCCGCCACGCCGGCCGGCGGGAGGATCGTCGACAGCGACAGCCCGGGATAGGGCGACGCATAGACCGACGAGTATGCGGCGAACGCGTATGAGCCGATCGTCACCCCCGAGATGTCCCCGATGTCGTCGTGGAGCAGGGTCCCGAGCTCAGTGGCCGGCGCGGCGACGGCGTCCGCGCGCACCCGCAGCTCCGGCGCGTACGAGCCAGCCAGCTGCCCCGCGAACAGCACCGCCTGCCCACCCTGCAAGTGACCCCACAGCGGGGTTGACGGACCAGGCCCGGCGACCAGCGACCGCGCCGCCCTAACTGAGTCCAGCATCCTGTACGCCTCGCTCGCCCCGACGAGGTACGAGCTCTGTCCAGCCACGCCCAGCCCCGGGTAGTCGGCCGCGGCGATGACGTACCCGGCTCGCAGCAACGCCGCCGCGCCCTCCATGACCAGGAACGGGTCGATGCCGACCGACGGCCGCAGCGTGCGACCGCGCCCGTCGTCGGGTGTCCCCACCCCATGACGACCCGGCCGCCAGCCGGCGCGGCCCCAGAGGGCGCAACCACCCACCCCTGACACCAGGATGTCCGCCCCGAACGCGTCGGTCGAGTGGTAGAGCGACGAGGCTCAGCCCTGGGCGAGCTTCGACACGTCGTCCCACTTCTCCCACAACGCGATCCGTGACGCGTAGTCGTCCTTCGCGGTCCCCATCGGCGACGCCCCGAAGAACACCCGCAGCGGTGGCTCGTCCGCATCCACGACGCGCAGAATCGCGGCGGCAGACGCGTGCGGGTCACCAGGACCACCGGAGCCAGCTCGCGCCTTGCGCTCGCGCTGCATCGTCTTGCGGGCCTCGACGTATGCCGGCAGAGCGTCCGAGTGCTTGGCCGACGAACCGGACCAGTCGGTGGAGAACCCACCGGGCTCGACCAGAGTCACGTGGATGCCGAACCCGGCAACCTCCCCGGCCAACGCCTGGCTGAAACCTTCGAGGCCCCACTTCGAGGCGTGGTAGAGCCCAATCCCCGGGAACGCCGAGATCCCGCCGATCGACGAGACCTGGATGATGTGCCCCGATCCCTGCTCGCGCAGGTAGGGCAGCGCCGCCTGGGTCACCCACAGCGCCCCGAACAGGTTGGTCTCGATCTGCGCGCGAGCCTCCTGCTCGGTCACCTCCTCGATGAACCCGAAATGCCCATACCCGGCGTTGTTGACCACCACGTCGAGCCGGCCGAACCTGTCGTATGCCTGCTTCACCGCCGCGAAGTCAGCGGCCCGGTCGTTGACGTCCAGCTCGATCGGCAGGATCGCGTCGGCGTACTTCTGCACCAGGTCGTCGAGGGTCGAGATGTCGCGAGCCGTCGCCGCGACCCGATCGCCACGGTCGAGCGCTGCCTCAGCCCACTCGCGGCCGAACCCACGCGACGTGCCGGTGATGAACCAAGTCTTCTGCGTCATACGGGCGGCAACCCGGCCCACACCGCCCGCATTCCGCCAACGCCCACACCGCCTACGATCCCCGGGTGAGCATCACCAACATCGGAGTCGTCGGCTGCGGCCTCATGGGAGCGGGGATCGCAGAGGTGTGCGCCCGCGCCGAGCTCGACGTGGTTGTCGTCGAGTCGAGCGAAGAGGCGGCCGAGGCCGGGCGGGCCCGCCTTGCCGCGTCGCTGCACCGCGCCCAGGAGCGCGGGAAGCTGGACGACGCGGAAGCCGTCCTCGCCCGCATCAGGGTCACGACCGACCTGCCCGACCTCGCCGATCGCGACCTCGTGGTCGAGGCGATCGTCGAGAACGAGCAGGCCAAGGTCGCGCTCTTCCGCCAGCTCGACGAGATCGTCACCTCGCCCGACGCGATCCTCGCCTCCAACACCTCCTCGATCCCGATCACGAAGCTGGCCGTCGTCACGACACGCCCCGGCCACGTCCTCGGCATCCACTTCTTCAACCCTGCCCCGGTGCTCTCACTGGTCGAGCTTATTCCCAGCCTGCTGACCGAGAAGTCGACGACCGAAGCTGCGCGGACCTTTGTGCAGGACACCCTCGGCAAGCACGCGATCGACTCGCAGGACCGCGCCGGGTTCATCGTCAACGCGTTGCTGATTCCCTTTGTCCTCAGTGCGATTAGGATGCTCGAGTCCGGCTTTGCGACCGCCGAGGACATCGACGCCGGCCTCGTCCGCGGCGCCGCGCACCCCCAGGGACCGCTCGCTCTCGCGGACCTGATCGGCCTCGACACCACCAAGGCGGTCGCCGACTCGCTCTACGAGGAGTTCAAGGAACCCCTCTATGCCGCGCCGCCGCTGCTCAGCCGGATGGTCGACGCCCGGCTGCTGGGCCGCAAGACCGGTCGCGGCTTCTACGTCTACTGACACATACCCCCAGGGGGTAAACTGGGACCATGACTGAGACGTTCGGCTACCACGACACCAAGGCTGCCCACCTCAAGCGGCTGCGGCGCATCGAGGGTCAGGTGCGTGGCCTGCAAGGGATGGTCGAGGACGACAAGTACTGCATCGACATCCTCACCCAGGTCTCCGCGGCGACCAAGGCACTCCAGTCGTTCTCGCTCGAGCTGCTGGACGAGCACCTGGCGCACTGCGTCGTCGACGCCGCGCGGCGCGGCGGACCCGAGGCGGACGAGAAGGTCCGCGAGGCCTCCGAGGCCATCGCCCGGCTGGTGCGTTCCTGACCCATCGTGGGCAGTCTGCAGACCGGGAGACGGGCCGGCCCGTACGCCAGTGCCGCGCTCAGAGGTAGCGGGTGGGGTCGAACTCGGCCAGCGGGATGATCCGGACGCGAGGCAACGGGGTCGTGAACGCGCCGACGTGGTCCTCGAGGTCGAACACCTCGAGGCCGTCCTCGCCGAGCGCGACCAGGTCGGCGCTGACGTACTCGCGCAGGCCCAGCACGCCGACTCGTCGCCCATCGCGCGCCAACCGCCCGAGGTGCGGGGCGAAGTCGGCGTCATGGCTGGCGAGGAGCACGTCGCCACCCGCCGCCGCGATGGCGTCGAGGGTGCGCTGGATGCCGATGTCGACGACTTTTTCGGTGCTCGAACCGGCGAGCGGGATCGGTCGGAAGTCCATCGCCAGCAACGCCTGGACGAACGACATCGGCATCTGCCCGTTGCTGGCGTTGAGGAAGAACAGGGCCTTGACCGGCTGCCCCCACACCGAGGCGGCGAAGTCGCGGATCCGGTCCCACCGCGGCCGTTCGTCCGGCTGCGGTCGGTGGCCCAGGACGTGGATGCCCAGCGTCGCGTCGATGTTCTCGCCGTCGACGAGCAGGTAGGTCGTGGGCGGCGCGACACTCATGCGGCTGAGTATGCCGGTTCGCGTCATACTCGGGACGTGGAGAGGCGCTGGCCCGGCTGGGTCTATGACGAGGGCGACGAGCCCGATCCCCGCTTCTCCTTCGCCAACGAGCGCACCTACCTCGCGTGGGTGCGCACCGCACTCGCCCTGCTCGCCGGGGGCGTGGCGATCCAGGCGCTGCCCCTCGACATTCACCCGACCGCCCGGCGGGTCCTGTCGCTGTTCCTCATCCTCGTGGCCATGGTCGCGGTCAGCGTGGGCTGGCTGCGCTGGGCGCGCTCCGAACGCGCGATGCGCCTAGGCGCCAAGCTGCCGGGCTCGGTGATCAGCGCGTTCCTGGCCGCAGCGGTAGTGGTCGCCGCGCTGGTCGTGCTCATCCTCGTCACGTTCGCCTGACCCATGAGCGACGCCGCCGGCACCGAGCGTGGCGAGCTCCCGCGCGATCCGGGCCTGCAGCCTGAACGTACCGCCCTGGCCTGGCAGCGGTCGGCCCTGTCCTTGGCCGGGGTGAGTGCCGTCGTCGCGCGGCTGACCTTCGACACCGTGGGATGGGTGGCGGTCCTGGTGCTCGTCACGGGGCTCGGGCACGCTGCCGTGGTGTTCGTGACGTCGCAACGGCACTACCGCCGACGTACGGGAGCTACGGGCCGTCGGCGCGCGCCTTGGCCTGCGGGCGTGCACTCCGCACTCCTCGGCGGCCAGGTGCTGCTCCTGGGCGCTCTCGTGGTGGCCGAGATCGTCAGCCAAGCGTGACGCGGTCGGGACAGGGCGCTTACCCCACGTCCGCCTGACCCTTGCGCATGCCGAAGGCCCGCCACCTCGTTCGGTGACGGGCCTTCGTGTCTCGAGCGACCCCGACCGGGCTCGAACCGGCGACCTCCGCCGTGACAGGGCGGCGCGCTAACCAACTGCGCTACGGGGCCTAGGTGGTGCAGGTGATGCTGAACGTTCGTATCCCCAACGGGATTCGAACCCGTGCTGCCGCCGTGAAAGGGCGGAGTCCTTGGCCGCTAGACGATGGGGACCCGGATCCGTCGAGGAACGTCCGAAAGCATAGGCGATGCCATCGAGCCCGCCAAATCGCTCATCGTCCGCGCGAGGTCCACTCCAGAACCCGATCCACCGGCCACGTGGTGACGATCCGCTCGGCCGGCACGCCGAGCCGCTCGGCGCGTTCACAGCCGTACGCCTTGAAGTCCAGCTGTCCCGGGGCGTGCGCGTCGGAGTCGATGGTGAACAGGCACCCGAGTTCCAGCGCCATGGTGATCAGCTCGTCCGGCGGGTCCTCTCTCTCGGGACGGGCGTTGATCTCGACTGCGGTGTCGCCCTCGATGCAGGCGTCGAAGACGGCCTTCGCGTCGAACGAGGACTGCGCCCGCTTGCCCCGCCCGCCGGTGACCAGCCGGCCGGTGCAGTGGCCGAGGACGTTGACGCGCGGGTTGAGGACGGCGGTGACCATCCGGCGGGTCATCGGGGCGGCGTTCATGGCGAGCTTGGAATGGACAGAGGCCGTGACGACGTCGAGCTTGCCGAGCATCTCCGGTGTCTGGTCGAGCTCACCCTCGTCGAGGATGTCGACCTCGATCCCCTTGAGGAGCCGGAACCGGTCGCCGAGCGAGTCGTTGATCGCGTCGACCACCTTGAGCTGCTTGATGAGACGCTCGACCGACAACCCGTTCGCGATCCGCAGCCGGGGGGAGTGGTCGGTCAGTGCCAGGTACTCCTGACCCAGCTCGACCGCGGTCAGCACCATCTCGTCGATCGGCGAGCCGCCGTCGCTCCACTCGGAGTGGCTGTGCAGGTCGCCGACAAGCGAGGCATACAGCTCGGCGCCGCCTCGGGTCAGCGGGGCGGACTCCTTCTCCTGCAACGACTCCAGGTATGCCGGGAGCGTCCCTCCCACGGCCTGCTTGACGACCGCGGCGGTCGAGTCGCCGACGCCCTGTAGGTCCTTGAGGGTGCCTTGGTCGGCGCGTTGACGCAGCTCCTCCGTCGACAGGGTGGCGACGACCTTGGCCGCGTTGCGGAACGCCTCGACGCGGTAGGTGCCGGCCCGGGAGCGTTCGAGCAGGAACGCGATCCGGCGCAACGCGTCCACGGGAGTGACCGGAGCCGTCAGAGGCTGGACGATCTGCACCGAGTCAGTGTGGCATCACCCTGTGGAGACGCTGAAGACGATGGGCGACCCCATCGGGAAGGCGTCGGTGACGAGCGTGACGACGCCCGCCTCGTACGTGCCCATCCGGACCACGAGTCGAGAAGGAGAGGTCGAGTCGTCGATGCGGAGGGAGGTCTGCGATGCGGCGAACTCCGGGGCGGCAAGAGCTGCGCGCAGCTGGGCCAGCCGGACCTCACCGTCGGCAGAGCGCCAGTCGAACGGGGTGGTGCCAACCGGCAACGTCAGGGTCACGTCACCCCCAGACTGGTTCTCCGGCTTCTGCAGGGAACCGCCCGGACCGATCTTCGTCGAGCTCGCACCGGGAGTCTCAGGACTGCGGTCAGCGCCCGCACTGGAGGATGCAGGGCCACCGGCGGTGGCTGCCGCCCGGGCGGAGCTCGCCGTACTGGCCCCGCTATCGACGCCGGACCGCATCACGGAAGGGACGACGAACACGCCGATGGCAGCAGCTGCGGCAACGCCCACCAGACCGCGGGCCCAGGACCTGCGGCGGTTCGCTCGCGCGCGACCGGCCCGCAGCGCCCGCGCCTCGAAGTTGGCGTCCGGGGGCGTGAGCTCATCCACCGCGTGCAGGCGCTCGCGCAGGAGGTCCTCGAGACTGGGCGGCTGCGGTGTCATGACGTCACTTCTCTTTCGGATGTGCTTTCTCTCGCAGCAGGCTTCTGGGGCGGCGAGTCGGCAAGGCGGAAACGCATACTGGCCAGTCCGCGGGACAGCTGGCTCTTGACGGTCCCCTCGGGGATCTCGAGCTCGGCCGCGATCTGGGGGACGCTGAGGTCTTGGTAGAACCGGAGCACCAGGACGGCGCGCTGCTTGGGGGGCAGCTCCTTGAGCAGGGCCGACAAGGTGACGGTCAGTGCGGCGTCACGGTCGTTTACGGGGTTCTCGGGCACCGCCGCGAGGACGACCTCGCGCCCGAGCTTGCGGCGCTGGTTGAGGTAGGTACGCAACATCGTCGTGCGTGTGTAGCTCTCGACCGCCTGCGATGCGGCGATCCTCGGCCAGGCGACGTAGACCTTGGCGAGCGACTCCTGGACCAGGTCGTCCCCGGACGCCCAGTCCCCGCAGAGCAGGAAGGCGGTGCGACGCAGCGCGTGGGACCGGCCACGGACGAACTCCATGAATGCCTCGTCTCGCGTCGCCGCCACGAGGTCACCTCCATCTCCCTGGCCCCGGTCGCAGGGTGAGGAGCCGCCTCCTCACCCTGACAGACCCGCTGGCACTGAGGAACGTTCCGTATGCGTGTGCCTCAGTTCGGGACTCAGCCCGCGGGGATCGGCCCCACCGGCTGGCCACCGACGACAGCGGCGCAGAACGCCGGACCCTTGCCCGACGCCTCGACGCTCGCATCCCCGGCACCGACCTGCTTGCGGTCGACGTTGCCGCCGGCCGAGATCGCGACGGTCACCTGCGCCGTCGTCGTGAACGTGAGCCGGGCCGCGATCTTGCTGCCACCGTTCTTGGAGCAGGTGAGGTTGACGTTGCTCACGGTGGCCCGGGGCGGCTGTGCCGGCTGGGTCGGCTGTGGCGGCTGTGGCGGCTGGGTACTCGCCCCGGACGTCGGCTGCGGCGGGGTCGACTGGGGTGGCGGGGTGGTCGACGCGACGGGGGCGTCGGGATCGGGGTCCGCGGTCTCTCCGGGCACCGGGTCGGTCAGGGTCGGCTGGGCTGCGGGAGGCAGGTTCAGCGTGGTCGCGTCGACCCAGGTGGGAGCCGGTGGGGTGAACGACGTGGTCGCGGGGACCGGGGTCGCCGTCGCCGCGGTCGTCGAGGCGGCGTCGGTCGGCGTCGAGACGGCGCTCAAGACAACCGAGGGTGGCGCCATGGACTTCACGACCCAGAACATGGCGGCGACCATGCCCATACCGACGATCAGGACTGCCGCGACGATCGCAACGTTGCGGCGTCCCTCGTGCTCGAACTCGTCGTTCATGCGTTGTTTGGCCCTTCGTTGCGTCAGGCCCCCCGCGCCGCTTCAGCGGACAGGATAGGGGAGAACCGGCCGCCGGACCGCATACCGGGGGCTGTGTCGTTGCTGACTAGGATCAAACGGACCATGAACTTCGCTCTGATGCTCACGGTCTTCGTGACGATCTTCGTCGTGGAGCTTCCGGACAAGACGTTCATCGCCACCCTCGTACTCGCAACCCGATATCGGCCCATCCTCGTGTGGATCGGTGTGACCGCGGCGTTCCTCGTCCAGACGGTGATCGCTGTCGCCTTCGGCGGTCTGATCAGCCGGTTGCCCGAACAGCCGGTCTTCGCCGTGGTCGCCGTCCTTTTCCTGGTGGCCGGCGTGCTGTTGCTGCGCGGCGCATCCGAGGCGGACGCCGAGGAGGAGGAGACTGAGACGAAGTACGGCGGGGCGGCGGACCTCGGCAGCTCCCGCTGGCGGGCGATGAGCGCAAGTTTCCTCATCCTTTTCCTGGCGGAGTGGGGTGACCTGACCCAGTTGGCGACCGCCGGCTTCGTCGCGAAGGGCGGCTCGCCGCTCAGTGTGGGTCTCGGCGCGTTCCTGGCCCTCGCGCTGGTGGCGGGACTCGCGGCGATCATCGGTCGCGCGCTGTTGACCCGGTTGCGGTTGTCGCTGATCCGGCGCGTGGGTGGCGTGCTCTGTCTGGTGTTCGCCGCGACGATGGCGTTGCAGCTGTTCGGGGTCGAGCTGCCGTCCTGGCTGCCGTTCTGAGCTGCTCCCCGTGAGGTACACCGTCATTGGCCTGCTCTGGCGCGCCATGCTGGGCCGGTGACGTTAGACGAACCAGTATGCCGCGCGCGCTTCGCTACCAGCCCGGTGGCGCGGTTGGCGACGATCAACAGCGACGGCACACCGCATCTCGTGCCGGTGACGTTCGCGGTGCTGGGTGATGTCATCGTGGTGGCGGTGGACCACAAGCCCAAGACGACGACGCGGTTGCGCCGGCTGCGCAACATCTCGGACAACCCCGCTGTGTGCGTGATCGTCGACCACTACACCGACGACTGGTCGGCGTTGTGGTGGGTCCGCGCGGACGCCCGAGCCGAGGTCGTCGAGGCGGGTGACGGCTGGCATACGGGCGTAGCCGCTTTGGTCGCGAAATACGATCAGTACCAACAAGACCCGCCGACTGGGCCGGTCATTCGGGCCGTAGTCACCCGGTGGTCGGGGTGGGCTTACACGCAGTCTGCGTGAGGGTCAGAAGCCTGCGGGTTCGTGGGGGCGGTAGCCCTTCTCGAGTGTGGCCACCTCGTCGTCGGTGAGCTCGACGTCGAGCGCTGCTACGGCGTCCGAGATGTGCGACGCCTTGGTCGCGCCGACGATCGGGGCAGTGATGACGGGGTTGCGCATCACCCAGGCGAGCGCGACCTGCGCGCGCGGGATGCCGCGGACGTCGGCGACCTGCCCCACTGCCTCGACGACGGCTCGGTCGCCGGCGTCGTACAACGTCTTGCCGAACTCGTCGGTCTCGCTGCGGTTGGTCGTCGTGCCCCACTCGCGGGTCAGGAGGCCGCGGGCCAGCGGGCTCCAGGGGATGACGCCGACACCCTCGTCCGCACAGAGTGGGAACATCTCTCGCTCCTCCTCGCGGTTGAGCAGGTTGTAGTGGTCCTGCATCGACCGGAACGGAGTCCAGCCGTGCGCGCGGGCCAGGTGCTGCGCCTTGGAGAACTGCCAGGCGTACATAGAAGAGGCTCCGATGTAGCGTGCCTTGCCGGCCTGGACCACGTCGTGCAACGCCTCGAGCGTCTCCTCGATCGGCGTCTTCGGGTCCCAGCGGTGGATCTGGTAGAGGTCGACGTAGTCGGTGCCGAGCCGGGTCAGGCTGGCGTCGATCGCAGAGAGGATCGCCTTACGCGACAAGCCCGCTCCGTTGGGGCCGTCGAACATCCGACCGTGGACCTTGGTGGCGATGACGAGCTCGTCGCGGTGGCCGTACTCGGCGAGAGCCCGGCCGACGATCTCCTCACTGCTCCCAGCGGAGTAGACGTTGGCCGTGTCGAAGAAGGTGATCCCCGCGTCGAGGGCTTGCCGGATCAGGGGTCGAGAGACGTCCTCGTCGAGCGTCCACTCGTGCGGACCGCGGTGGGGTTCACCGAAGCTCATGCACCCCATCACAATCCGTGAGACATCCAGTCCACTCGACCCGAGCTTGACGTAGTCCATGGCGTCATTGTCGCCCCGCGTCGTCGAGGTGAGCCCGGAGGCCACGAGGATGACGACGATCGCGATGCCGGCGGTGTATGCGGCGACGCTGCCCGAGGTCAGTGCAGCTCGCTCTACACAGTGTTCCCGCCGAGGGCCGAGACAGTGACGTGGCAGCCCCGCTAGTCCTTGTCAGACTCCTTCAGGCTGGGGTACCGCTTCTCGACGGCGGCGCGGACCGTCTTCTGCTCCTGCGCTGTGCCGTCCTGGGCAACCCGGGCCAGCGCGTTGCGGACGTGGGCCACGTCCAGGATCGGGCATTTCCGCTCGTCGGGCAGAGCGAACGACCCGTCCTCGAGCCCGTCGCGGCTGTCAGCGTCACTGAGATCCTTGGACATGAGCGCCAGTTTTCCTAGCGCGCTCGGGCTTCGTGACACGAAGCCTCGGTCCGCACTGCCGTACGCTTCGTGGTCGCGGGGCCTCTAGCTCAATGGTTAGAGCTGCGGACTTTTAATCCGTAGGTTGTGGGTTCGAGTCCCACGGGGCCCACCAAACCACGCACAGACTGGCAGAACCTCACCGCCAAAATCGGTCTGAGGGCACTCCTACGGGCTCACGGAAGGCCCGGCCCACGTTGTTCCGGTCGCGATATCGACCCTTGACGTCCGGGAAGACCGTGCGCGACTTCAGGCGCGACGCCTTCAACCCGCGTCGAGGACCGCATCCGGCAAGTGAAGGCCACCGGGTTGCGGAACTTCCCATGTCGGGCCTGGACCGAGGACAACGCGTGGTTACAGGTCGTGCTGACCGCGACCGACCTGATCGCCCGGACCCAGCTGATCGCGTTCGGGCACGTCCCGCAGCTCGCCCGGTGTGAGGTCGCCGCGTTCCGCTACCGCGTGCTGCACGTCGCTGCCCGCCTGACCACCTAGCGGTCCCGCCCGCCCGACCAGGACCATTGGAGAACCACCCACCCGACGCGACAGTCAGGCCCTCACCGTGCCGAAGGCGCCGCGCGAACTCATCAAGCGCTGACGGACACCGCGCGAGCACCGTCAGAGCCAAACCACGTCGCCGCGTGAAAAGGGGAGGCTAAAGCTCGCTGTTGGGGAGGAAGCAGATCCCCATCTTTTGGTACTCACCGGCGCAGGCGCTGGTGTTCTGCGCATTGTCGCTGCCGATCCACAGACCTGCGCCGGTGCGCAGCATTTCACTCGCACCTTGGCCCCGGCCTCGAGTGGGGTTGTAGTTGAGAACGCCCGTTACCGGGTCCAAACCGCCCATTCCCGGGGCGGCAGTGTTGCCGGAGCCCGGGCTGTCGCACCCGTTCGGGTTGTCAGCCCAGCGCTCGTGACCGCCGATGTAGACGTGGTTCGCGTCCGCAGCGGTGGAGTAGAGAGAGTCACAACCGGTGTAGTTGACCCACTGGTGCAAGACGGAGCCGGAGCTGGTGCTGGGGAAGGCCGCTGCGGCGTCGCAAAGACCGCCCCGCGGCTCCCCGGTGTTGAACCCCGTCATCACGTAGGGGTCCAAGTCTGTGGCCGGCTTGTATCCGGTGGTCGCGATGTAGACGGTCGACTGGTCGGGCGACCAGCTGGCGGCCTGGAGCCAGAACGGCTCGACGGCGTGGCAGTTCTGATTGAACTCAGGCGAGTACCACGAGTCGACGGTCGCGCTACTCGCGCCCAGATCCAGCATAAAGATCTGCCGGCGGTTCTGGGCACCGACGGAAGTGAAGACGCCCATCGCGAGCAGCTTCGAACCGTCTGGACTCAGGGCCGTGTTATACACCTGAGAGGCGTTGAAGCCGCTCTTGCGGCCATCCTGCTGCGTATAGACGTAGTTGCCGGAGATGTTCAGATTGATGTAGCCGTCGTCCTTGCCGGTGGACGGGTTGACACTGATCATGTACTTCTTGGCGAACGAGCCGTTGAACGACGTGAACCTCCCGCCGACAAGCAGGTGGCCCGTCGACATCACCAGTGTGCTGACCGGTTTGTTCGCCGTAGCAGCGAAGCTGGGAACGACCGACCCCGTAACGGTGCTCACCGCGACGATATTGCTGGCCGGGGAGCCGCCGACCGATGTGAATTCGCCGCCTAGGTAGGCGACCGAGCAGTCGGCCGAGAGCGCTACTGAGTCAACTTCGCCGTTCACGTTCGGGTTCCACGCCGTGATAGTGCCGTTCGTGTCGGAGAAGCTGAATGCGTTGTTGCGCGTGACGACCGACGACCCTTGCTTGACCGAAGTGAACCGGCCGACGGCATACATCGAGCCGCCACACGGGACAAACTGGCGAACAGTTTCGACGGAGCCATCCGTACCACTGGTGGCGAGCTCCGGTGTCCACTTCGCCGCCAACACGTCACCTGGGCCCTTGATGCCAGCCGCGGCAGCCACTGGTGCTGCTACGAGCCCGACGACGCCAGCGATCGCCACGATGGCGGCCAGGCCGCCCCCCTTGAACTTGAGCGTTCGTCCCATCACGTTTCCTCTTCCCGCTTCGGCCCCCGGACAAGTGACCTTGGTCCCCCGGGACAAGTGGCCTTTTGTCATCGCCTCGTGTCCCATTACCGGGGGCTGGCGAGAACGTACCTAAGGCGAACCTGCCGCACACCGCTTCCGCTGAAACTCCACCCATTTGGACTATCCGCATGGCTCCGCCGGACTACCTGGACGGTTGCGGGCGAATTCGAGGAGGGGCTGCCTGCTGCCAGGCAAGACGATCGAGCGGCAGATGCCGCTGGCAGACGCTGAGTCTGCAGTACCACAACGAGAAGATCGAGACGATCTGCGTCGTCGAGGGTCGAGCAAACGTCGACTACGGGAACGACGAGCAGACACGCCAAACGGCCGAGGTCGGCCCCGGCACCGTGATCCACCTGCCTGCAGGTGTGTTTTACCCGGGTCAGGGCCGATGAGGACCGGTGCCGGTCCGGCACCTCCGCGCCTTGAGCCGGCGCCCTGAAACCACCTTCTCGCTTGACGGCTGGGCCCGTGCGGAGGGAGGGCTATTCAGTGGTGAAGGACTCGACCTCGGCTGGCGGCTCGTCGACAACACCGGATCTCAGGCGTTGAGGAGGGACGGGGTCGACCAAGGCGAACCGACCGGAAGCCCCAGCCCTCACCCGCCAGCCAACCGTTGTTCTCAGACCCGTTCGGCTGGCCTCCTTATCGGCATCGCAGCCGGCCACCTTCATCTCGACAGATCCCGATCATTGCGAGATCCCGATCATTGCGCCAACGCTGCCGCACCTGGTCACCTCCCTGCCGCGAAACCGCTTCGCTCCGGTCCGGTGCCAAGGTCGCAGACCGATGTGCACCAGCCCCAAGTGCCGACCGGCGAGGG
>NZ_JBDTKA010000133.1:0-3046 GCF_039935575.1 Lapillicoccus sp. | reverse complement strand
TCGAACCCATGAGCACGATCATCTACACGCTCACCGATGAGGCGCCGCTGCTGGCGACCTACTCCCTCCTGCCGGTGATCGAGGCGTATGCGTCGACCGCAGGCGTGGTGGTCGAGACTCGCGACATCTCCTTGTCGGGTCGCATCGTGGCGGCGTTCTCGGACCGGCTCCCGGCCGACCAGGCGACCGGCGACGCCCTGGCAGAGCTGAGCGAGCTGGCGAGCACGCCCGAGGCGAACATCATCAAGCTGCCCAACATCTCCGCCTCCGTTCCCCAGCTCAAAGCGGCGGTCGCCGAGCTGCAGGGCCAGGGCGTCGACGTGCCTGACTACCCCGACGAGCCGTCGACCGAGGACCAGCGTGAGATCCGCCGACGGTATGACCGGGTCCAAGGCAGTGCAGTCAACCCCGTTCTGCGCGAGGGGAACTCCGACCGTCGAGCTCCGGCGGCAGTGAAGAACTACGCCCGCCGCCATCCACATTCGATGGGGGCCTGGTCACCGAGCTCGACGACCAATGTGGCCACCATGGCTGAGCACGACTTCCGCTCAAACGAGCAGTCGGTGGTCATGGCCGCCGACGACACCCTGAGCATCAGGTTCGTCGCGCCGGACGGCACCTCGTCGACTCTCGTCGGGAGGCTCCCGGTGCTCGCCGGCGAGGTGGTCGACGCCACCGTGATGGAGGCGGCAGCGCTCGACGCGTTCCTTGCGGCCCAGATCGCCCGCGCCAAGGCCGACGGCGTGCTCTTCTCCGTGCACCTCAAGGCCACGATGATGAAGGTCTCCGACCCGGTCATCTTCGGCCACGTCGTGCGCGCCTTCTTCCCCGACGTCTTCGCCCGATACGGCGACACGCTGGCCGCAGCCGGGCTCGATCCCACCAACGGGCTGGGCGGGATCCTGGCCGGTCTCTCGGCCCTCCCGCAGGGCGACGAGGTCAGGGCGGCGATCAAGCAGGGCCTCGCCGACGGCCCGCCGCTTGCGATGGTCAACTCCGACAAGGGGATCACCAACCTGCACGTGCCGAGCGACGTGATCGTCGACGCCTCGATGCCGGCGATGATCCGCGCCTCGGGCCATATGTGGGGTCCGGACGGGGCCGAGGCCGACACGTTGGCGGTCATCCCCGACAGCTCGTATGCCGGCATCTACCAGGTCGTCATCGACGACTGCCGGGCGCACGGGGCCTTCGACCCGACCACAATGGGCTCGGTGCCCAACGTCGGTCTGATGGCCCAGCAGGCCGAGGAGTACGGCAGCCACGACAAGACTTTCGTCATGGCCGGGGAGGGCAGCGTCCGGGTTCTCGACAGCGCCCGCACGGTGCTCATGGAGCACCAGGTCCAGACGGGAGACATCTGGCGGGCCTGCCAGACCAAGGACGCTCCGATCCGCGACTGGGTCAAGCTCGCCGTCACGCGGGCGCGGGCGTCGCAGACGCCTGCGATCTTCTGGCTGGACGCCTCACGTGCGCACGACGCGAACCTCATCGCCAAGGTCGAGGCATACCTGGCAGAGCTCGACACCGATGGACTGGACATCTCCATTGCCGCGCCCGTCGACGCGATCGCCACATCGCTGGAGCGCATCCGCAAGGGGGAGGACACGATCTCCGTCACGGGCAACGTGCTTCGTGACTACCTCACCGACCTGTTTCCGATTCTCGAGCTCGGCACGAGCGCCAAGATGCTCTCGGTGGTGCCGTTGATGGCCGGCGGTGGCCTCTTCGAGACCGGTGCCGGCGGTTCGGCACCCAAGCATGTCCAGCAGCTGGTCGCCGAGAACCACCTGCGCTGGGACAGCCTCGGGGAGTTCATGGCCCTCGCCGAGAGTTTCCGGCACCTCGCGACCTCGACGGACAACCCCCGAGCCGCCGTGCTCGCGAACACGCTCGACCTCGCCACCGAGACCCTCCTCACCGAGAACAAGTCGCCGAGCCGACGCGTCGGAGAGATCGACAACCGCGGCAGCCACCTCTACCTGGCGCTCTACTGGGCGCAGGAGCTGGCCAAACAGGACGACGACACCGCCCTTTCCGAGGCGATGGCTCCGGTCGCCGAGGCCCTCGCGTCCGGTGTCGACGCCATCGAGTCCGAGCTGATCGGGCTCCAGGGGTCGGCGGTCGACCTGGGTGGCTACTACCGACCGGACGTGGCTCTCGCCAGCAACGTGATGCGCCCGTCGGCAACCTTCAACGCAGCACTCGCTCTGCTGGCGGCGCGCTCCGAGTCACTCGGCTGAGCGACGCACTGTGACCGAGCGCAAGCCCGTCGAGTGCTGGTTGACGGACATGGACGGGGTCCTCGTGCACGAGGAGCAGGCGATCCCGGGGGCCGCCGAGTTCATCACCCGGCTCGTCGAGATGGAGCGACGCTTCCTGGTCCTCACGAACAACTCGATCTACACGCCTCGAGACCTGCGAGCTCGATTGTCCCGCAGTGGTATCGAGCTCCCCGAGGAGGTCATCTGGACGTCGGCACTGGCGACCGCCGCCTTTCTCGCCGACCAGCGACCGGGCGGGTCGGCATATGTCGTGGGCGAGTCGGGGATGACGACGGCGTTGCACGAGGTTGGCTACACGATGACCGAGCGCGACCCCGACTACGTGGTGCTCGGCGAGACACGGACCTACTCGTTCGAGGCGATCACCAAGGCGATCCGCCTGATCGACGCCGGTGCGCGCTTCATCGCGACCAACCCCGACGCCTCGGGCCCGTCCCCGGAAGGACTCATGCCGGCCACGGGGTCGGTCGCCGCGCTGATCACCCAGGCCACCGGGCGGAAACCCTACTTCGTCGGCAAGCCGAACCCGTTGATGATGCGCAGTGCCCTGAACCGAATCGACGCCCACTCCGAGACGACGGCGATGATCGGCGACCGGATGGACACCGACGTCGTCAGCGGGCTCGAGGCGGGGCTGCGAACGGTCCTGGTACTGACGGGCTCGACGCGGCGCGAGCAGGTGGAGCACTTTCCCTATCGGCCCACCAGGATCGTCGACTCGATCGCCGACGTCATCCCGCTCGTGGACGAGTTCGGACGAG
>NZ_JBDTKA010000132.1:0-79599 GCF_039935575.1 Lapillicoccus sp. | reverse complement strand
ATCGAGGGCACCACCAACGGCGAGGTGGTGCTGTCGTTCAACAACGCCAAGGCCCCCCTCACGGACCTCAAAGTGCGTGAAGCCATTCGGTATGCCATCGACCACAAGGCGCTCATGGACACCTGCTGGGCGGGCAAGGGAACCCTGATCGGCTCGATGGTCCCCCCGACCGACCCGTGGTACGTCGACCGAACCGGGGACTTCCCCTACGACGTCACCAAGGCCAAGGCGCTGCTGGCCGAGAGCGGCAACGCGACTCCCACCCTGCGACTTCGGGTCCCCAACCTCCCGTATGCCGTCTCCTGCGGCCAGGTGGTCAAGTCTCAGCTTGCGCAGGTGGGCATCACGGTCAACCTGGACCAGCTCGAGTTCCCAGCGGCCTGGCTGCAGACCGTCTTCAAGGACCACGACTACGACATGTCGATCGTCGCCCACGTCGAACCGCGTGACCTACCAGCCGTTTTCGGCAACCCGAAGTACTACACGCAGTACAACAACACTCAGCTCCAGGCCGACATCGCGGCAGCTGACTCGGGCAGTACCCAAGATCAGGTCACTTACATGAAGAAGGCCGCCGAGGAGCTGTCGAAGGACGCTGCAGCCGACTTCCTCTTCCTGCTGCCGAACCTCATCGTCGCCGACAAGGGAATCACCGGGCTGCCGAAGAACGCGATCACCGAGGGCTTCGACCTGTCGGCGCTGTCCCACTCCTGATGGCTCACTCGTGATGGCCTGGTCGTGATCCTGCGGGTCGTGCGCAGGCTCGCCATCCTCATCGTCAGCCTGCTTGTCAGCTCAGCGCTGGTCTTCGCCTTCATGGCGGTGCTCCCGGGTGACCCGGCTCGAGTTGCGTTGGGCGTCAATGCTTCCGAGGACGCGGTCGCGCAGCTGCGTCAGCAGTTCGGTCTGGACCAGCCGCTCGTCACTCAGTACCTGGACTGGATGCGCGGGCTGCTGACCTTCCACCTCGGCGACTCGTATGTCTCGCGGGCACCGATCGGACCCCAGATTGCGGACCGCTTGCAAGTCACCTTGTGGTTGGTCGTCACGGCAACGGTCATCGCCGCCTTGATCGCCGTCCCGCTCGGAGTGCTCGCCGCCCTCCGCCATCGCCGACCCTCGGGGCTGGCCCTGTCCGCGCTCTCGCAGGTCGGGGTCGCCGTGCCGTCCTTCCTCGCCGGCATCCTGCTCATCACCGTCTTCGCCGTGGAGCTCGGCTGGCTCCCGGCCAACGGCTGGACACCGCCGAACGTCGACCCCGTGATGTTCGTCAAGCAGCTGATCCTGCCGGCCCTTTCTCTGGGGCTCGTGCAGGCGGCCGTGCTGACGCGCTATGTGCGCAGCTCGATCCTCGACGTCCAGGGCGAGGACTACATGCGGACGGCGCGGGCAAAGGGCCTGTCCGCGGCCGCGGCGATGCGCCGGCACGGCCTGCGCAACGCCGCGATCCCGGTCGTCACGGTGCTGGCCCTGCAGCTGGCCACGCTGCTCGTCGGCGCGGTCGTGGTGGAGCGCGTCTTCGTCATCCCCGGCCTGGGCTCGCTGCTGCTCGACGCGGTCGGGCAACGGGACCTCAAGATCGTGCAGGACGTGGTCATGCTCCTCGTCGTCGCGGTCCTCGTCGTCAATGTCGTTGTCGACCTGCTCTACGCGGTGATCGACCCTCGACTGCGGGTAGGTACGCGATGAGTGCCGATCCGCCGACCAGCCCGGTCGGCGGGGCAGCGCCGGAACCCGCCCTACCGGCATACCGGACGTCTCGTCGTCCGTTGGGTCCCAGTCTCGTTGTCGGAGCCGTCCTCGTTGCGCTCGTGGTCCTGATGGCGCTGGTGTCGTTCGTGTGGACGCCGTGGGACCCGACCTTCGTCAACGCGCCGGACCGGCTGCAGGGGTTCTCCTCCAACCACTGGCTCGGCACCGACAAGTTCGGGCGCGACGTCTTCTCCCAGGTGCTGATGGGGTCGCGGACCACGCTGTTCGTCGGGGTGGTCGCCGTCGGGATCGCCGCGCTCATCGGAGTTCCGTTGGGCATTGTCGCGGCCATGGTGCCGCGATGGGCGGGAGAGACGGTGATGCGCGGGAACGACCTGCTGCTCGCCTTCCCCGCTCTCCTGCTGGCGATCATGTTCAGCGCCATCTACGGCGGGTCGACCCTCGTCGCCATGGTGGCGATCGGCATCGCGACGGTGCCGAGCTTCGCGCGTCTGGTGCGCAGCGGCGCGCTGCAGGTGATGCGGACGGAGTATGTCCTCGCCGCGCGCTCCGCGGGTCGGCGTCCGCTGGCCATCGGACTGCGGCACGTGCTGCCGAACGTCGCCGGCCTGGTCATCGTGCAGGCCTCCGTGTCGTTCGCCATCGCGGTCCTGGCTGAGGCGGCGCTGTCCTTCCTCGGCCTCGGTACCCCCCCTCCCACGCCGTCGTGGGGACGGATGCTTCAGGAGGGACAGGAGCTGCTGTTCTCGGCCCCGCGGCTGGCCGTGGTTCCCGGCATCGCTATCGCGCTCGCCGTTCTCGGCTTCAACCTTCTCGGTGACGGGCTGCGGGACTTCCTCGACCCACGTCTGGAGGACCGACAATGAGCGCGCTGGCGACGCCGGGTCGCCCACCAGTCGTCGAACCGGCCGGAGAGCCCGTCATCGACGTCACCTCGCTCGGCGTGAGTGTCGGAGACCTCACCCTGGTCGAGGACGTCAGCTTCACGATCGGGCGCGGTGAGAGGGTCGGCCTGATCGGCGAGTCGGGGTCAGGGAAGTCGCTCACCGGTTTGGCGCTGCTGGGTCTGCTTCCGGACGACCTGCGGGCGTCGGGTTCGGTACGCCTGAGCGCCCCCGGCGGTCTCGACATCACGACCGCGACGGAGCGAGAGCTGACCCGGATCCGTGGCCGGGACGTCGCCATGGTGTTCCAGGAGCCGATGACGGCCCTCAACCCGACGATGAAGGTCGGTGACCAGGTCGCCGAGGCGCTGCTCGTGCACCAGACTGTCACCGACCGTCGGGCCGCCGACCGACGCGCCGTCGAGCTGCTCACGGACGTACGCCTGGCCGATCCGGCGGACGTCGCCCGGGCCTACCCGCACCAGCTGTCCGGGGGTCAGCGCCAGCGCGTCGTGCTCGCGATCGCCCTGGCGAACGACCCGGCGCTGCTGGTCTGCGATGAACCGACCACCGCGCTCGACGTCACGGTCCAGGCTCTCGTGCTCGACCTCGTGGTCCGCGGCGTCGAGGCCCGCGACGCCGCGTTGCTCCTCATCACCCACGACCTCGCAGTCGTGGCCACCACGTGCGAGCGGGTCCTGGTCATGTACGGCGGGCGGATCGTCGAGGCGGGACCGGTTGACCAGGTGTTCACCCGGCCCCGGCATCGCTACACAGCCGGGTTGGTCGCCGCCTCCGACCTCACCCGCCTCGACGGACGCGGACGGCTGTCGACAATCCCCGGGACGGTGCCGCCGGCCGGGGGTTTCCCGGACGGGTGCGTGTTCCGGACCCGCTGCGCCCACGCGAGCGACGAGTGCGCCGTCGCGCCACCGTGGACCGGGACGGACGACGGGCACGGGTATGCCTGCTACCACCCAGCGGGTGCGCCCCGCGACGACCGCGATCACAGTACGTCCGACGATGCGGTTGCGTCCGACGGTTTGGTGGCCGGGGCAACCGAAACGTCGGACGCAATGGGTGCGGCACGGCCGGCGAGGGTGGCGGCCGCCATCTCAGTCCGCGACGTCACCCGCGAGTTCGTGCGCGCACGCCGTTCGCTCACGGGGCCGAAGCCGGTCGTGCGGGCGCTGCGCGGCGCCTCGTTCGAAGTCCAACCGGGCGAGCGGTTCGGCATCGTGGGGGAGTCCGGTTGCGGGAAGTCGACGCTCCTTCGGATCCTCGGCGGCCTCGACCAGCCGACTTCCGGCGCGGTCGTCATCGAGGGAACCGAGATCGGCAGCCTGCCCGAGCGACGGCTGCGCTTCCTGCGGGAACGGCTCCAGCTGATGTTCCAGGACCCGATGGGCTCACTGGACCCGCGGATGCGGGTGCGGGACATTGTGGCCGAACCCCTGGTGGCGCAGCGGCATCCAGCACCGCACGAACGCGTCGCGCAGCTGCTGACGGAGGTCGGCCTCCAGCCCGAGGCCGCCCACCGATATCCCCACCAGTTCTCCGGGGGCCAGCGTCAGCGCATCTCGATCGCCCGGGCACTCGCCCCCCGTCCGGGCATCCTGCTGGCCGACGAACCCGTCAGCGCCCTCGACGTGTCGGTGCGCGCCCAGGTGCTCAACCTCATCTCCGACCTTGTCGACGAGCTGGATCTCACCCTCGTGCTCGTCTCGCACGACCTCTCGGTGGTGCGTCACCTGTGCGACCGGGTGGCGGTGATGAGCGCAGGTGAGATCGTCGAGATCGGCCCCACGCGACAGATCTGGGAGTCGCCGCAACACCCCTATACCCAACGTCTGCTGGCCGCCGTCCCTACCATCGCAGGGGGCCTCGGAGCTGCTCGTAAGAGAGGATGACTGTCATGACCGAGGACACCCGAGGGGCCGAGCGGCCTGACTATTCCACGCTGTTCCGGCTGGACGGAAGGGTAGCGCTCGTGGTGGGTGCCGGCAGCGGTATCGGTCGGGAAGGCGCGCTCGCGCTCGCGGCGCACGGTGCCACCGTGATCTGCGCCGACAGGCACCTGGCTGCCGCGCAAGAGACCACCGAGCTCGACGGCGGTTCCGGCGCTCTCACCGCATACCAGGTGGACGTCCTCGACGAGGCAGCCGTCACGCGTGCTGTCGCCGAGATCGGGGTGGTTGACGTCCTCGTCTACAGCGCAGGTACGAACGTGCGCAAGCGGGTGCTCGACTACTCGACCGCCGAGTTCGACCGGGTGATCGGGCTGAACCTGCGCGCCGCTTTCACCACCGTGCGTGCCGTCGCGCCGGGAATGGTCGACCGCGGCCGGGGCAGCATTATCGGGCTCGGATCGATCCGGTCGGTGACGGTCGAGCCCGGGCAGAGCATGTACGCCGCCACCAAGGCGGGTCTGCTGCAGCTGTTCCGCACCGTCGCTGCCGAGCTCGGGCCGAACGGCGTCCGCGCCAACACCATCGCTCCGGGGGTGGTCCGCACGCCGCTCACCGGGCAGATCCTCGCCGACGACAGGTGGGCCGACGCCTACGCGCAGAAGAACGCCTTCGGACGCTGGGCAACCCCGGACGAGATGGCGGGCGCCATCGTCTTCCTGGCCTCCGACGCGTCGTCCTACGTCACGGGAGCCCAGATCGTGGTCGACGCGGGGTGGACCGCCATCGACGGCCGCTACACGCCTCCGAGCTGAAAGCCATTGTCTTCCAACCTTGGTCGCCGTGCATTCGTGCTCCATGACCACCGCAAGCCGCAGCCCCACTTCGACCTCCGGTTGGAGGAGAACGGGGTCCTGCGGTCCTGGGCCGTACCCAGAGGCCTTCCGACCTCGCCGAAGCAGAACCGGCTGGCCGTCGCGGTGGGCGACCACGCGATGGACCACCTCGGCTACACGGACGAGCACAAGTCGATCGCGGACACCGGCTGGTGGGAGGAGGAGTCGCGTGACGACCGACGGATCGTCTTCGTCCTGCACGGACGAGAGAGCAGTCGGCGCTATGCGTTGATCGACACCGGCGACGACTGGCTGCTGCACTTGACCAAGGACCAGCCGTGAGTGACCGAGACTCCGGCCGTTCGTCGACGATCCGGCGACGCGCCGAGGCCACCCGATCCGCCCACGGAGCACTGTGTCGTCAGTGCAGGCGGAGGCATAGGTGCCACCGTCGACATCGACGCGGGTCACCCTTGGCTCACAGGCTCGACGAACGCTGCCAGAGGTTGACGCCGGCGTCGACGGCATACCGGTCGACCTTGGCCAGCTCTGCCGCCGAGAACTGGGTGTTCGTCGTCGCGGCGAGGCTGTCCTCGAGCTGGCTGACACTGGAGGCGCCGACCAGCACCGACGTGACCCGGTCGTCCCGCAGCACCCAGGCGAGAGCCATCTGCGCCAATGACTGGCCACGGGCCTTGGCGAGTCGGTTGAGTGATCGGACGTGCTTCAGCGCGTTCTCGCTCAACAGCTTGGGATCGAGCGACTTTCCCTGTGCCGCACGGGAATTCGCAGGGATCCCCTTGAGGTACTTGTCCGTCAACATGCCCTGGGCGAGGGGTGAGAAGGCAATGCAGCCGACCCCGTTGACGCCGAGCACATCCAGCAGGTCCTGCTCGACCCAGCGGTTGAGCATCGAGTAGGACGGCTGGTGGATCAACAGCGGCGTCCCCATCCGGCGCAGGATATCGACGGCTTCCTGGGTGCGCTGGCCGGAGTAGGACGAGATGCCGACGTAAAGGGCCTTGCCTTGCCGCACTGCCGAGTCGAGCGCGCCCATCGTCTCCTCGAGCGGCGTGGTTTCGTCGAACCGGTGGCTGTAGAAGATGTCGACGTAGTCGAGTCCCAGCCGCGACAGGGACTGGTCGAGGGAGGACAGCAGGTACTTGCGCGACCCGCCGCCCTGGCCGTAAGGGCCGGGCCACATGTCGTAGCCGGCCTTGCTGCTGATCACGAGCTCGTCCCGATAGCGCCGGAAGTCCTGAGCGAAGATCGTTCCGAAGTTGCGCTCCGCCGAACCGTAGGGCGGACCGTAGTTGTTCGCGAGGTCGAAGTGCGTCACGCCGAGGTCGAACGCTCGTCGCAGGATCGCCCGCTGGTTGTCGATGGCCACGTCGTCACCGAAGTTGTGCCAGAGCCCGAGCGAGACCGCCGGTAGGTCTAGACCGCTTGAGCCGCAGCGGCGGTATGGGAGCGGGTCGTAGCGGGTTGCGAGGGCCTGATAGTCGTCGGCACGAAAAGTCATGCCGCGAGAGTATGCCGTCGCTCGGCCCAGGAGCCCAGTGAGCGCCGGTCTCGGTTTGCCAGCCGGAAAACCTCGCAGCGATGTCCGCCAGGTCGACGAGGCCAACGAGGGCGAGCGTCCCAGGTGGCGACAAGGGACGACCACCGCGCGTCAGAGTGTCGAGTACCCCAGCGAGACCAGGGCCGGCGCGGGGAAACCGACCGGCGTCTCGTCGGTGTACCAGCCGTACTCCATGGCGGAGAGTCTGCCGTCGTCGACCCACACGAGGATGACCCCGGCTGGGTCACCCTCCTGCGTGACGGCGTTGGGCGTGATCTTCAGCGGTCCGTTGCCGACCGAGCTCCGTGGGGCGCTGGACGGCACCTCGAAGTCGATGAAGGTCGGCTTGCCCCCAGAGACCGTGACAGAACGTTCCTGCTCGAGCAACGCCGCGTCCTGAAGGTCGTCGAGTACGAGATGTAGGACAAAAGCCTCGTTCTCGTCAAGGGGCCTGTTCATCGTCGATTCGCCTTCTCATCGTTTGATCGTGTGGTGACGTGGGGGCTCATGGCGGAGGGGTGAACGCGGTTCCGATCCTGGGCACTCCGTTGATGACGTTCCCGCGCACGATCACCTCCTGGCCACCGAGCTCGATCTTGACCTCGAACAGCCCAGACGGCGGCAGCTTGCCGCGTAGCCCCTTGACCATCTCCTCGACGACCTTCTCCTCGCTGCCGTACTTGTCGACGAGCGGACCGAAGTTGTGCTTGGGGTCGAACAGATGGCCCATCTTGTCCGCCGAGGACGTCGCGGACTTGACCGCCGTCTCCTCCTCGGAGGTGAGTTTTCCGATGGTGACCCCGAGCTTCTCGAGGGCCTCGATGACCTTGGCGTTGAGGAACTTCTTGAGGTTGGCGAGGATCTCGGTGACCTTGCTCAGTACCGTCCCGATCGTCTCGGCGACAGTGGTCGCCAGGTCGAGGAGGGCGCGCAGGATTTTAACGACCCTGGACGCGGCGTTGGCGACCTCGGCCGCCTCAGCCGCCTGCGCCGCTGCCTCGCTGATGCCTGCGGTGAAGAACGCGAGCACCCCGCCGGCAATCTCGATGCCGGCGGTCCACTCGATGAACGAGGTCAGCTCGTCCTCGATCATCTTGTGGTGGTCGTCGACGTGCTTGGCGTAGTCGTTGCAGGCCTGCCCGATCTGCTTATATGCCCCGGCCAGGTCGGTCGTGTGTTGTTTCACCTCGCCCAGAGCCGCTGTCGCGTCGGGTATCTCGGGTGACTCTTGGGTTCCGATCTCCGTTTTGGCCGCGTCCACGGCGTACTGGTAGGCGTCGATGGTCGTGCCGGCAGTGATCCACGCCTGTCCGATCGTGCGCATCTTTCCCGTGTCAGCGTCAGGCCACAGCAGACCTTCGAGGTGGTCGACGACCCAGTGCAGCCAGCCGGGCATGTTGCCGGTGCCGCCCTTGGCGCTGGGGAGCTGGGCGGGGGAGAGGGTCTCGGTCCAGTGGTTGGGGTCGGCGTCACCGTCGTCTCCTGGCGTCTGGTACTGCGCGGGGGTCGAGATGGTTGCCCCATAGTCCGCACCGCTGTGGTTCTTGAGGGAGCCGTTCAGCAGGTTCGCCGCCTGCCCCATCGCCTCACCTAGGTCACAGCCCGCCTGCACCAGCTTCGTTGCGACACTGTCGTACTGGACCGCCCACTGCTCGCCTCCGGAGTCGGATCCTGCCATCGACCCGCCCGAGCCCAGAGTGCTGTTCAGCGTGCTGACGGCATCGATGATTCCGTGGTTGCACTCGTACAGCTCAGTGCAGGCGGAGACGTAGGAGTCGCCGGCGACGTCGACGCGCATCTAGGTGTTCCTGCCCGCGCCGAGTAACGTCGCCGGCGCCGAGACATCGTCGGTGGCGACGGCACCGGGGGAGTCGCCCAACCGCAACAAAGACCCGGCTGCGAGTGGCTGGACCCCCGCTGGCCCGCCCAGGTCGGACAGGTCTGCGTGAACCCAGGTGAGCCATCCCACCTGTGCCTTGCCGGGACGAACCTGTTGGGCGCGCCGCAGTCGCGACGAGATCCAGGTGCACCAGTCAGGGTCCCAGACTTCGACGAGGGCAGTCATCAGACGGTCGGGGACCGGTGCCGCGTACAAGGCCTCGGCGTAGCCCAGCTCTTCGACAACCTCGCCGCCGACATCGCGCCGGTTCCGTCCGGCCTTCAGTAGCTGAGAAAGACTCGCCTGGTCCGCCTGGTCTGCCTGGTCCGCCTCGACCGTCACGGCTGAAACGGAGCGGGAGTCGGCCTTGGGCCGCCAGCCGGAGAGCATCGGGCCGGTATCGGCCACGTCGCCGAGGAAACCGGCCAGCCGCGCCGCGTTCTCGTCGGCCGACGAGGCCCGCGGCCCCCAGTAGGCGCCAAGGGTGTAGGGCTCAGCCATCACCCTTCCTCATCCATAGCTCAGGTCGACGTGTCGGGCTGCTCGGCGCGGTATGCCCGGTCGTTCTTCTCTGTCAACCAAAAACCAGCGCCCACTCCTCGCCAGTGCGGCGCTTCATCGCGGCGGTCAGCAGCGTGATCGGCTCAGGATAGAACATCTTACGGAACGGGAGGTCGACCGCGACCCGCGCGGGTGAGCTCCCCTCAGCCGGGAGGTTGACCCAGGTCCCGTCGAACGCCTCGACGAAGGTCTGGCCGACGAGGCGGACCAACCGCCACGCCAGGCGCTGGTGCTCCCCGTCGAACGTCTCCTCCTTGCCGGAGACTTGGGTCAGCGCGTACTCCTCAGCTACGCGTAGCGTGTCAGCGCCCCACGGCCTCCGCGGCAGGCCGGGAATGTCCTCGTCGATCATCACCTATGCGAGCTCGTCTGCAGGCACTCCTCGTAGTCCTCTGCCGCGTAGTCATAGACCGTCGCCCACGAATGGCCCTCGCGCCCGTGTACCGCCGTTCTCAGCATCCCGATCGGCTCGATGTACATCGTTCGGAAGGGCAGGTCCACCCCCAGGCGTTGCCGGAACCCCTTGCTCGCCGGAATGTTCACCCACGCGCCCTCGAACCCGTCGATGAAGGTCTGTCCGATGAAGCGGACGAAGCGCCAGGCGGTGTCCGACTTCTCCGGGCTGAAGGCATCCGCGGCGGACGCGAACAACTCGAGCGCCACCGACTCGGCCAGATCAAGAGCCGACCCATCCCAGGAGCGCTCGGGAATGCCTGGTACGTCGTCGAACTCGAGCTCGAGGACGGCCTCGTTCATTGCCACCCACACCTAAATCCTTCGTCCTGCTGCAGCTCGTCGAAGATGCGTTACTGCGCCTGGCTGCGTGGCATGGCGTCCTCAGCCTCCGAGGTCGTAGTGGAACTTGGGGTACTTTCTCTGCCAGCCGGGCCAGACGACTCGTCATGTCGGGCGAGAGGGCCTTCTTGAGGTGCCACGTCACGCTCCAGTCCTGCCGCAACGCTTCTCGTGCTTGTCCAGCTGGATCAACCCTTCCTTGGTGGGTGTGCTGCCGCGCTTGACCTCGACGGCTTTCTTCGCGTCCAGGTTCGCGTAGTCCCTGCGGCACAGGGACCCGTCGGAGGTCTGGAAGTTGGTCTGGGTGTCCCAGCCGTTTTGGAGACGAGTGACCCCGTCCGCCTCCATCATCTCCGCCTCGAAGGCATCCCCGTTGGCCTTGTTGATCTTGATCTGGTTCTTGAGGCACTGCCACTCCTGAGGGCTCTTTACCGTCTTGCCTTCGGGGGTCTTGCGGGAGATGTACTTCTCGCAGCCGCCTTCTCCTCACCGTCGAGCGCGTTCAGGCCAGGTTTTCGCCCGTCTCGCCAGGGTAGACGTCGATCCGCATCAGCGAACCTGGGCCCAGGTTTTCCGGTTCGCGTTGATCGCGTTGGTGTAGTTGGTATGCGCGGTGGTAGCCGCCGCCTGCATCTCACCCAAGGCAGTGCGCATACCGGTCGCACCTTCCGTCCACTTGGTGTGGGCCTCCCTCTGCTTGTCAGCGGCGTCGCCGTGCCAGGTGCCGTGCAGCTTGGCCACGACCGTGTCGAGGTTCGCGAGGTGCTTGTCGACCTGGCCGTCGAACTTCGACATGTCGCCGATGGACTCGTCCAGCTTGTCGAGGTCGACCATGTAGCTGAAGCTCATGAGAGTCTCGTCCTCACCCGGGTTGCCGCCGCCTGGATCTGGGCTGACGTCACGTCCTCGTTCTTGTCGTAGCTCTCTCGGGTCAGCCCCAGCAGGCCGCCCATCTCCTCCAGCCCCGCAAGCACCTTGCTGGCACCATCGAGCCAGTCGGCCCACCCCTTGGCGTAGGCGTCACGCGCCTTGCCACGCCAGCCGCTGCTGAGAAGCGCCTCCACCGACGTGCTGAGCGTCTGGTAGTCGGTGGACAGCTCTTTGTGGATCGCGAGGACGTCGCCTCGCGCCTCGGTCACCCGTGCTGGATCGACGTCATACTTCGTGCCGCCCACGATGGCCCCTCTGCTCGTCCTCGACAGTCGCGACGGTCACCAACGTCCCACCGGTCACGTGACCGTCTTGACGCTAGGGAGCATTCCTGAGAGCAGTCTGGGAGCCAATCATGGCCCGGAGCATGAGGGAGCGAAATCCAGACAGGTTTCCCAGTGATCACCCAGGATCAAGGACGTTCCCTCTCAAGAAATCCTGAGCGCACTGTCCGGATCGAGAGACACCGTTCGCGGGTCTGCGCCCCCTCGTTACCATGACGTTCAGGTCATGAGTGTCAGCGTCAAGCCCCGGCTCGCTGACCGGCAACCCTCCAACCGCGGTGGGGTGCCCCGGGTGAAGACCCGGCCGTCGGCCACCTGATCTCAGGTGTCCGCGGCAAGCGCGGAGCATCTCGCTCCCGCACCGAAGCCGGTGCGACCCTCCGGGGAACCGTCGGCGGGTCAAACTGCAGGCCCACCTGCCTGGCCACAGGCATTTGTGGGGACACCGACGAGCAACGAGAGCAGGATCGAAACATCATGAGTGACACCCCGAACTGGTCCTTCGAGACGCGCCAGATCCACGTAGGGCAGGAGCCGGACTCGGCCACCGGTGCCCGCGCGCTGCCGATCTACCAGACCACGTCGTACGTCTTCAAGGACACCGAGCATGCCGCCAACCTCTTTGCCCTCAAGGAGTTCGGCAACATCTACACCCGCATCATGAACCCGACGCAGGACGCCGTCGAGCAGCGGATTGCCTCACTCGAAGGTGGCGTCGGCGCCCTGCTGGTCGCCTCCGGACAGGCCGCCGAGACCCTGGCTATCCTCAACGTCGCCGAGGCCGGCGACCACGTCGTGGCCTCGCCGTCGCTCTACGGTGGCACGTTCAACCTGCTGAAACACACCCTGCCGAAGTTCGGCATCCAGGTGACCTTCGTGGCGGACGCGACCGACATCGAGTCGTGGAAGGCGGCGGTCAAGCCCAACACCAAGGTGTTCTACGGCGAGACCATCGCCAACCCCAAGTCCGAGATCCTCGACATCGAGGCGGTCGCGGCCGTCGCCCACGAGGCCGGCGTCCCGTTGATCGTCGACAACACGATCGCGACGCCCTATCTGCTGCGGCCCCTCGAGTGGGGCGCCGACGTGGTGCTGCACTCGGCGACGAAGTACCTCGGCGGCCACGGGACCACGATCGCCGGTGTCATCGTCGATGGCGGGACCTTCGACTACGGCAAAGACCCGGAGAAGTTTCCCAACTTCAACACCCCGGAGGAGAGCTACCACGGCCTGGTCTTCGCCCGCGACCTCGGAGTCGGCAGCCCCTTGGGCGCCAACCTGTCGTTCATCCTCAAGGCGCGGGTGCAGCTGCTGCGTGACTTCGGGCCGTCGATCTCGCCGTTCAGTGCCTTCCTCATCGCACAGGGGATCGAGACGCTGAGCCTGCGCATCGAGCGGCACCTCGAGAACACCCACAAGGTGGCCAACTACCTTGCCGGTCACGCCCAGGTGGAGAAGGTCCTGTGGGCGTCCCTCGAGGGCGACCCGAACTACGAGCTGGCCCAGAAGTACGTCCCGCGTGGGGCCGGCGCGGTGCTGGCGTTCGAGATCCAAGGGGGTCTTCCGGCCGGCAAGAAGTTCGTCGAGGGTCTGTCGCTGCACAGCCACGTGGCCAACATCGGAGACGTGCGCTCGCTCGCGATCCACCCTGCGTCCACGACGCACTCGCAGGGCGGAGACGCCGACCGTGCGACTGCCGGCGTCACGCCGGGACTGGTACGCCTGGCCGTCGGGATCGAGCACATCGACGACATCCTGGCCGACCTTGAGCAGGGTTTTACGGCCGCCAAGGTCGTGTGAACCCTGGTTCGCCCACTGATGGTGTCCCGCGCTCGGGAAACCGCGCGCTGGACACCATCAGCACTCTCGACTGCCTGCACAGGCTGGCATCATCTGCGCATGACCGCGGACGCCTCCCCGACGCTCGCCCACCACATGCGCCGGATGACCGGCCGCGACCCCGACGAGAGCGAGCGGGCCTCGACACCGCTCGAGCTGCTCTTCGACCTGACCTTCGTGGTGGCGGTCGGCCAGGCGGCGAACCTGTTCGCGCACCTGGTCGCCGAGGGACACCTCGGGTCGGGGCTCATCGCCTTCACCTTCGCGACGTTCGCGGTGACCTGGGCCTGGATCAACTTCTCGTGGTTCGCGTCGGCGTTCGACACCGACGACTGGGTCTTCCGCGTCGTGACGATGGTCCAGATGGTGGGGGTCTGCATCGTCGCGCTGGGGCTTCCGAACCTGTTTCACTCGATCGACGAGGGCGGCCACGTCGACAACCGCATCGTCGTCATCGGTTACGTCGTCATGCGGCTGGCCATGGTCTTCAACTGGCTACGCGCCGCGCGACAGGCACCTGAGCTGCGCCAGACCTGTGTGACGTATGCCTGGGCGATCGGCATCGCCCAGGCCGGTTGGATCGTGGTCGCCGTCGTCGACATGGCGCTGTGGCCGACTCTCGCTGCGGTGCTGGTGCTCGAGCTCATCGAGTTCCTGGGCCCGTGGTTGGCGGAGCACCGCGGGCCGGCGACGCCATGGAATGCGGAGCACATAGCCGAGCGCTACAGCCTCTTCGCGATCATCGCCCTCGGCGAGGGCGTCGTGGGCACCGTGGCGGCGCTGAGCTCGGCCCAGGACGCCTCGGGTGGTTCGATCGGCCTGGACGTCGTCCTCGTCGGAGCCGCCGGGATCGGGCTGACCTTCGGGATGTGGTGGACCTACTTCCTGGTGCCGTCGGGTCAGGTCCTGCGGGGCCGCAGGTACCTCGGGTTCCCGTGGGGCTACGGCAACATGGCACTGTTCGGGGCGATCATCGCCACCGGTGCCGGCCTGCACGTCGCAGCCCTGACGCTCGAAGGGGACGCTCACATCGGGGTTGTCGGCACGGTCCTGTCTGTCGCGGCGCCCGTCGGGCTCTACCTGGCCTCGGTCTTCGCGCTCCACCGCCTGCTCCTGGGGCGTGGCGACGCCTTCCATGTGTGGTTGCTACTCGTGACGCTGGCGGTCCTCGGGTGTGCGGTCTGGCTCGCGGGTGTCGGTGTCTCGATGCCCGTATGCCTCGTGGTCGTGGCCCTCGCGCCCGTCGTCACCGTGGTCGGCTACGAGACCGGCGGCCACCGGCATACCGGCGAGTTCCTGGACGCCATCGCCGCCGAGTAGCCGTTCGCGCAAGAGGGCAGCCTCGCGCAGCGACAGGTCAACGGGCCGGGTTGTCGCCGACATCTATCCTGGGCCGCATGTCCGAGGAGCGAGGCGGTCGCTCTCGACGGGCGCGTGGGCAGGTCCGCGAAACCGGCCAGGCGCGCGAAACCGGCCATCCGCGCCCAGCACACCGGCCGCGGGACTCACCCGAGGCGCGCGAGGCTCGGTATGCCGCGCGCCGCGCCGCGGTTCCCGACATCACCTACCCCGGCGACCTGCCCGTCGTCGAGCGACGAGGGGATATCGCGGACGCGATACGGGACCACCAGGTCGTCGTCATCGCCGGGGAGACGGGGTCGGGCAAGACGACCCAGATTCCGAAGATCTGCCTGGAGCTCGGGAGAGGGATCACGGGCACCATCGGCCACACCCAACCTCGACGGATTGCGGCCCGCGCGGTCGCGGAGCGGATCGCCGAGGAGCTGGGGGTGGAGCTCGGTGCAGCGATCGGCTACCAAGTCAGGTTCGCCGACCACTCGAGCCGGGACACGCTGGTCAAGGTGATGACGGACGGCATCCTGCTGGCCGAGCTGCAGCGCGACCGCGACCTGCTCCGCTACGACACGATCATCATCGACGAGGCGCACGAACGCAGCCTCAACATCGACTTCATCCTGGGGTATCTCAGTCAGCTGCTGCCCCGTCGACCAGACCTGAAGGTCATCATCACGTCGGCGACCATCGACCCCCAGCGGTTCGCCGACCACTTCACCACCCCGGACCGGACTGTCCCGGTCGTCGAGGTGTCTGGTCGCACCTACCCGGTCGAGATCCGTTATCGCCCAACCGATCCCGACAACGATGACGTCAATGCCGGTGGGGGAGAGCCGGGCGAGCCGGTCGACCAGGTCACCGCCATCACCGCCGCCGTCGAGGAGCTGTGGACCGAGAGCCGGGGGGACGGTGGCGGGCAGGACATCCTGGTCTTCCTCTCCGGAGAACGTGAGATCCGTGACGCGGCAGAGGCGTTGGAGGCTCTCGGACTTCCGTCGACCGAGGTGCTGCCCCTCTTCGGCCGACTGTCGTCGGCCGAGCAGCACCGGGTTTTCTCTAGGCACGACGGGCGACGAGTAGTGTTGGCCACCAACGTGGCCGAGACATCTCTCACGGTGCCGGGCGTCCGCTACGTCGTCGACACCGGTACGGCGCGGATCTCGCGATATAACCAGCGCACCAAGGTGCAGCGCCTACCGATCGAGCCGATCAGCCAGGCCAGCGCCAACCAGCGAGCGGGCCGTTGCGGACGGGTGGCCGACGGCATCTGCATCCGCCTGTATTCCGAGGAGGACTTCCTCTCACGTCCCGAGTTCACCGACCCTGAGATCGTCCGCACGAACCTGGCCTCGGTGATCCTGCAGATGACCAGCCTTCGGCTCGGCCAGGTCGCGAGGTTCCCGTTCATCGACCCTCCGGACTCGCGCCAGATCGCCGACGGTGTGCGGCTGCTCGAGGAGCTGCGAGCGTTCGAGTCGACCCAGCCGGGCGAGGGTGCCGTGGCCACCGACGGCCAGGAAGGCGAGGGCCAACGGAGGCTGACGGCGTACGGGCGGCAGCTCGCGCTGCTTCCCGTCGACCCCCGGCTCGGGCGGATGCTGGTGGAGGCGGACCAGCTGGGCTGCCTGCGAGAGGTGCTCGTCGTCGTGGCCGCGCTCAGCATCCAGGACCCCCGCGAGCGCCCGCTGGAGCGTCAAGAGATGGCCACCGCGGCGCACAAGCGGTTCGCCGACGAGCACTCAGACTTCGCTGCATACCTGAACCTCTGGCGTTATCTGCAGGAGCAGCAGAAGGCGTTGTCCAGCAGCGCGTTTCGTCGTATGTGCAAGTCCGAGTTCCTTCACTACTTGCGGATCCGCGAGTGGCAGGACCTGCACCAGCAGCTGCGGCAGGCCTGCAGACAGGCCGGGTTCGACGTCACGAAAGGCACCGACCACGCCGAGCCGGACCTGGACACGGTGCACCGGGCGCTGCTCTCCGGGCTGTTGTCCCAGGTCGGGTCGAGGGACGAGGTCAAGCGCGACTACCTCGGCGCACGAGGCGCCCGCTTCGGCATCTCCCCGGGGTCGAGCCTGCTTCGCAAGCAGCCGCAGTTCGTGATGGCCGGCGAGCTGGTCGAAACCAGCCGGCTCTGGGCCCGCACGGTCGCGCGCATCGACCCCACCTGGGCCGAGGAGGTCGGGGCGCACCTGGTCAGACGCTCGTACTCCGAGCCGCGGTGGTCGGCCAAGCAGGGGAGTGCCGTCGCGACGGAGCGGGTCACGCTCTACGGCGTGCCGATCGTCGTGTCCCGCACCGTCGGGTATGCCGCGGTGGACTCGGCCGAGGCGCGGCACCTGTTCATCCAACGGGCCCTGGTGGAGGGCGACTGGACGACGCACCACCGGTTCGTCGCCGACAACGCGGCCCTCGTTCGCAGACTGTCGGAGCTGGAAGCGCGCACGCGGCGCCGGGACCTGCTCGTCGACGACGCCACGGTGTTCGGCTTCTACGACGAACGACTCCCGCGGGAGGTGGTCTCCGCACGCCACTTCGACTCCTGGTGGAAGCGGGTGTCGCGGCAGACCCCGGACCTGCTGACGTTCACCGAGGAGCTGCTGCTCTCGGACCGGGCAGGTGCCGTCGACCACGACGCGTTCCCCACGACCTGGCGCCAGGGAGAGCTCGTCCTCGAGGTCACCTACACCTTCGAGCCAGGCACGGCCGACGACGGAGTCACGGTGCACGTCCCGCTGGAGGTCCTCAACCGGGTGACGCCCCAGGGGTTCGACTGGCAGGTCCCCGGGCTGCGGGAGGAGCTCGTGACGGCCCTGATCCGGTCACTGCCGAAGGCGACTCGCCGCCTGCTCGTTCCCGCGCCGGAGCATGCCGGGGTGCTCACGCGTGCTCTGGCGGAGCGGGGCCTCGGGCCGCAGGACGGGGCGCTCACGGACGTCCTGAGTGCGGTGCTGCGCGAGACGCACGGGGTGGTGGTCGCCCCCGACGAGTGGGCTGTCGACCGGATCCCGGCGCACCTACGGATCCGGTTCAGTGTCTCGAGTGTCGGGGACACCCGATCGAGGGTGCTCGCCGTCGGGACGGACCTCGAGGCCGTGCGGGACGTCGCGGCGCCGCAGCTGCGTCGACGGGTCGCCGAGGCGGGGGCAGCGTTGGAACGCACGGGTCTGCGCGGCTGGGATCTCGGGGGCGTCCCGACCGACTATGCGACGACCTCGGCGGCGGGGCGACGGGTCGAGGGTTATCCGGCCCTCGTGGATGACGGCGACTCCGTCTCGCTGCGGCTTCTGCCGACCAGGGCCGAGGCGGTGTCGGAGCACCGGCTCGGGGTACGACGGCTGCTCATCCTGGGGACGACGCCGCCCTGGCGGGCCGTGCTCGCCCGGATGAGCAACGCCGAGAAGCTGGCCCTCGCCAACAACCCGCACGGTTCGGTCCCGGCTCTGCTGGACGACTGTCTCGCGTGCGCGGTGGACGCGATCGCCGCCGAGAGGGTGTCCGGAGAGGTACGCACTCCCACGGCCTTCGCCGAGGCGTTGGCGGCGGTCCGGGCGCACGCCGCCGCCCGGGTGACTCGGGTCCTCGACCTGGTGGAGCCCGTCCTCGCCGCGGACCTGAAGGCGCGCCGACGGCTCGACGCCATGACCGCCCCCGCGACGGCCGCACTGGTGTCCGACGTGCGAGCCCAGCTGCGCGAGCTCGTCCGCCCGGGCTTCGTGGCGGACGCCGGGGAGGCGCGCCTGACGGACCTGGGCCGTTATCTGCGATCCGTGCTGCACCGCCTGGACCGCGCTCCCACAGATCTCCCGCGCGACGCCCGGGCGACCGAAGAGGTGCTTATCGCCGAGGAGGCGTACGCGGCGCTACTCAGCTCGCTGCGCCCGGCCCAGCGGGCGAGCACGGAGGTGACCGCAATCGGGTGGATGCTGGAGGAGCTGCGGGTGTCCCTGTTCGCGCAGGGGCTCGGGACGGCATACCCCGTGTCAGTCAAGCGGATCCAGCGAGCGATCGCGCAGGCGACGGCGCCCTGACAGCGTGACGACGAGCGCGGCCCGTGCACTGAGCGGGGTGGCGTGAGCGGGCTTGGAATCATCCGGGCAGGCCCGGACGTTCACCCCTCAACGACCGCGCGCTGTCAGACTGGCCGCGAGCTCGACCCGATCGAACCTCAGGAAGGCCACCGTGCAGGACCCCACGCAGCTCTACCGCTACGAGACCGACACCGACCCCGCCGCCGCGCGGGCTTCGGTGATGCTGGTGTCGATGGGCGGTTTCATCGACGCGGGCCGCACCCAGCGACTGCTCACCGAGCACCTGCTGTCGTCGCACGAGCACACCGTCGTCGCGTCCTTCGACCTCGACCAGCTTCTGGACTACCGCGGCCGCCGGCCGATGATGACCTTCGACCGCGACCGGTTCACCTCGTACGAGGACCCGTCGCTGCTGCTCTACCGACTCGTCGACGACGAGGGTCAGCCCTTCCTCCTGCTCGCTGGTTCCGAGCCGGACTACCAGTGGGAGCGGATGGTCGAGGCCGTTACCGGGCTGGTCAAGACGATGCACGTCGACTTGACGATCAGCGTGCACGGCATCCCCATGGCCGTGCCCCACACGCGGCCGATCGGTGTCACCGCGCACGCGACCGACCCGCGCCTGATCGCCCAGCACGCGCCGGTGTTCGGTGCGGTCCAGGTGCCGGCCAACTGGTCTGCGCTGCTCGAGCTGCGGCTCGGCGAGGCCGGCCGCGACGCGCTCGGCTTCGCCGTTCACGTCCCGCACTACCTCGCTCAGGCGGAGTTCGCCGATGCGGCCCTCGCCGGTCTCGGCGCCGTCGCGGGCGTGACGGGGCTGCGCCTGGCCACCACCGACCTCGCTGCGGCAGCCGGCCTGAACCGCGCCGAGATCGCCAAGGAGGTGGCCGGTTCCGACGAGGTGGCCGCCGTCGTGGAGGCTCTGGAACGGCAGTACGACACGTTCATGGAGGGCCGAGAGCGGCCGTCGCTGCTCGCTACGAGCATCTCGGAGCTACCGTCCGCCGACGAGATCGGCGCCGAGTTCGAGGCGTTCCTCAAGGACGTGGCCGAGGACGACAGCAGCAGCGACCAGGGCTGAGTCTGCGAGGCTGGGCACCTGCACACCTGCACACCTGCGCACCGGGGGACTGGGGGACTGGGCAGAGGCCGGCGACGTCGAGCGCAGCCAATAAGTCGAGCGCAGCCAATAACCTGCGCCCATCGACATCAATCTGCGCTCGATGAGCCCTGAGACCCTCATCCGTTGGCATCTGAGCACCGGTGGACCACGCAGGTGTCGGCGACGAAGCGGACCGCGTCGGGACCGGACGGGTGCGGGGCGCCCGAGCGTCCTGACCACCGTCTCGCACTGTCCGTGAGGCACCGACATACGGCGTCAACGACCTCCCGGCGTGTCCGTGCGCGTCAGTGCAGGGAGTAGCTGTCGCGGGAGAGGAACAGAGACGCTCCGGTGCGCGAGTTCGAGCAGGTGACCCGTTGCGCTGCACTAGAGCATCGAAGTGAGCCCGAGACCAAGGTTCGGCCGTAGCCCAGCCCGATGCCTTGGACGCCGTCAACGGCGACCAGGGTGTCGACGCCCGGTTGGTACCACTCCGGCGGGGCTGCCGGGTCGAACGGTCGGGCTCCCCGGATCGTGTCGCCGGCGCAGGCGAAACGCGCGCCGTGTCAACGAGGAAGAAGGTGTCGAGATGACAGCTGACCGGTGGTGGCGGCGCCTTCCAGGTGTGCTGTGAGATCTCACACCGCACCGTCTCCTGCTGGGGCGCTTCGTCGACCATGGCGCAGGTAACGTCTCCCGACGGGCTGAGGAACTCCGCGTCCTGCCCCGAGACGTCAGAGGTAGCGGAGGTAGCGGTGGCGGTGGATGTGAGGGTTTCGGCTGAGGGCTGGGCGCGCCGGTTCGCCGACGTGCCGCTTGAGCAGCCACCGGTCGTTGCCGTGACGGCGGTGGCCGCAACGTCGATCAGCCACGGAGCCGGTCTACGCGTCCTCGTGACCACTTCCCACCCCTCTGCTGGCGTCACGGTAATGGACGCGCATCTCATCGAGAGGTTGCCTGCTACCGATGGCCACACCGCAACACTCGACCACGGTGTCGCGGATGGGGGCGCTGAGGCTGGTTCTTCCGCAACACTCGACCACGGCGTCTGGTGTTGCGTCGCGGGCGGGCGCCGGTCTGCGTACCCGCACCAGGACTGTCGGCCGAGTCAGGTCCCACGCTTAGCCCTTGGCCTCCGACCACCGGTGCAGCACGGAGGTGTCGGCGACGAAGCGGACCGCGTCGGGATCGGACGGCTGGGGAGCGCCCGAGCGTCCTGACCACCGTCTCGCACTGTCCGTCAGGCACTGACCGACGGCGTCGACGACCTCCCCGGCGCGGTCCTCGGGCGCCTGCACGAGCAGCTCGTCGTGCAGACACAGGACGATCTGGGCCCCCAGAGGAGCGGTGGCGTGTCGGACGGTAGCCGCCCACGCCTTGAACAGCTCGGCCGCCGACCCCTGGATGACCGCGTTGCGCGCGAACCGGCCGCGCGACCCGTCGTCGGCGTCGACCATCATCGTGTCGAGGTTGATCCGGCGCCCTCCCCAGGTCCGCAGCGGCCGGCGGGCGACACCCGACTCATACGCGTCGTCGAGCAGCCGCATCGCGACGGGGTAGGCGCGTTCGAGGTCACCGAGCGCCCGGCCCGCGGCGCCGGAGCGCTGCCCGTACATGGCGGCCAGCACGGCCACCTTGGCGACCGGGCGCTCGACCCCGAGCTTGGCGGCGACCGGGGCGTAGAGGTCGTCGGCCCGGGTCGCCTCGGCGAACGCTCGGTCTCCCGAGACTACGGCCAGCACCCGCGGCTCGATCTGTCCGAGGTCCGCCCGCACGAGGACGTGCCCGGGCTCGGCGGCCACCGCCGGGCGTAGCTGGGCGGGCAGGTTGTGCAGGCCGTTCTGAGCGGTCATCCGCCCGGCGGCGCCGTCGCAGGCGGTCCACCCTCCGCGCAGCCGACCGTCGTGGTGGACGTGGTCGTCGAGCCAGCGGTAGCCGTAGGTTGTCGCAATCCGCTCGTCCTTGCGCCACTGGAGCAGGGCCTCCACCAGCGGGTGGGTGGTGCGGAAGGGCTCGAGGACGTGAGCGCGGGTGTTGGGTACCGTGACTCCGACCGTGGCCAACAGCTCGCGGACCTGCACCGGGTTGCGCAGATCGGTATGCCCGCGGCCAGGTGCGAGCCGAAGCACCTGATCGTCGCGGGCAGCGCGGACCCTGGCGGCTTCCATCTCGTCGCGGGGACGTGGTCCGACGGCCCGGGAGACCAGGTCCTCGGCGGTCGGGCGGTCGATCGGCAGACCGTCGTGTGCCAGCTCGACGCACAGCATGGCGGCGGCTGACTCGGAGTGCGCTGCGGCGACCGTCCGAGGACCGAGCCGACCAGCCTGTTGTTCCTGGAGCGCAGCGGTCCGGCTCAGCACCGTGGTCAGGGCGCGCAGCTGATCATCGGTCGCCGAGCCGTCGAACAGGTCCGGTCTCAGGTGCCCGTCCGGCTGCGTCAGCCCGGCCGTGGGCAGATCGGCGGCACCGTGGTCAAACAGGTCGTCGCGCCTCGGCGTCGGCAGCGTCGCCAGGTCGAGTCCGTGCGCACCGGCCCACGCCCGACCGAGGTCAGCCGCCCACCCTCCGTGCAGGATCCGATGGACCTCGGTGATGTCCCAGCACCGCTGCACTCGGACCCCCACGTCGACCAGTGGCTCCAACGCCTCGCGGGACGAAGAGACGAGCCACCGGGGGTGGGTGGCCGCCTCGAGCCGGGCGACGACGCGTACCAGCCCTTCGAGGTCGCCCACCCAGGTATCGCCGGGCGCCTCCGGGTCGCCGACGGCGGCGCGGTTGCCGACGATGACGATCGGGATCACAGCGCCATCCAACCCCGTGGGTGAGACAACCGAGGAACGCGGGCGGCGGACCTGACGTTGCTCGGTTGCGGCCGCTCAGGCCGACCGCGAGGATGGCCGGGCGCCGAGTGCGACCCGACGGAGCTCCGGAGGGAGCCGCGGGGCTGCGACGAGAGGTGACGACGTGGGGATCTTCGGGTTTGGCGACGGGGACGACCAGAAGGACGACAAGACCGCCCCCGGCAAGGCTCTCGAGCGTGCCGAGCAGAAGCAGACCGGTGTCTCCGGGCTCGTGGTCAACCTCATCCAGCCGTTGCTGGACGTGGGCATCGACGGCAAGGGCCCGCTGCCGTCGGCGCAGAAGGTCGCCGATGCCGCCCGGCTCAAGAGTGGAACCCTCGAGGAGGCCGTCGACCGGGTGGTGCGTACGCACCTCGCCCTCGCCGGGTCGGGGGGTTTCCTCACGGGGCTCGGCGGGTTCGTCACGCTCCCGCTGGCACTGCCGGTCAACGTCGTCGAGTTCTACCTGGTGGCGACGAGGATGACGGCTGCGATCGCAGCGCTGCGGGGTTATGACCTCACACAGCCGCAGATCCGCACCGCGGTACTGCTCGCCCTGGTCGGCGCTGACGCCGACGACCTGCTGCGCAAGGCAGGGGTGGTGACGCCCACCGGCAAGCTGACGGACCTGGCCGCCCAGCGCCTCCCCGGTCCGGCGTTGATGGTTGTGAACAAGGCCGTCGCGTTCAAGCTGGTCTCCACGGTCGGTCGGCAGACGTTCACCAGGCTCGGACGAGCGCTCCCGTTCGCCGGCGGTGCGGTCAGCGCCGGTCTGGACACTTACATGCTCAAACGGATCGCCCACCACACGCGTGCGGAGTTCCCGCAGCGGGCGGCGGGGGAGATCACGTCCTCGTAGCAGCAGGGGGTGTCCACGTGCCCGTCTCGGAATCCCCGGGACCGGCTGCTCGTTCTACTAGCGCCAGGAACCGCGGGGACCCCCGCTGGTCCACAGGGAAGGACACGTCATGTCACGTCAGAAGTCACGCCTCGGACTGGTCGCCATGGTCGCGTCCTCCGTCCGGTCGGCTGTGCGTCCCGGTTCCCCTGGGATCGGTGAGCGCGCTTCGGCCATTCCCCGGATGATGTCCGCACGGTTGACTGGGGACTACTGCGGTGTCAGCTGGGGCCACCTCGGCCTGCTCGCAGCGGCGGTCGCCTACATTGTCTCGCCCTTGGACCTGGTTCCCGAGGGTGTGTTCACCGTGTTCGGGCTGGGCGACGACGCGGTCGTCGCCGGGCTGCTGGCCGCCGCCCTGATCAACGACACGGAGGCGTTCCTGGACTGGGAGCGCACCATGTCTCGCGGGGCCCCCGCGGAGGGCGACGCCGGTCGCGCGGCCCCAGGAAGTGGTGGACCTCAGGACGCCCCCCCGCACGAGTACCGCCGGGAGACGGTCACCTCCCAGGTCGTGAGCTGACCTCTGCTGTCAGGTTGCACACGGGTTTTCTGACTCGTCCACACCCCCTGACTGCCCCGTCCCACCGTCCACAGGCTGGCGGTTGCCCCTGACGCCGTAGCGTTCGCCCGCTCGACCATGCTCGTCATGACGACGACCATCCGGCTCCGCGGACCAGCGGACATCATCAGCGTGCTGCCCTACCACCTCGGCTACCAGCCGACCGACTCGATCCTGCTCGTCTGTCTGCGGGGCTCTCGTCTGGTCATGGTCGCGCGGATGGACCTGCCACCACCCGACCTCGACCCCGGTGCGCTCGTCGACGAGCTGCTGCCACCGGTCCTGCGCGAGCATCCCGACCTCGTCTCCATCGTGTGCTTCGAGGACGACGCGATGACGGCCGGCACGTCCGAGGTCGTCAGCAGCGTCGTTCGGGACGAGCTCGCCCGGTCCGGCGTGACTGTGGCGAACCGACTGCTGGTCCGGGCCGGACGCTGGTGGAGCCTCGAACGCGACGGGTTGTGCTGCCCTCCCGACGGCCTGCCGCTGCCGGCCCCCGAGGAGGTGCCGGCGATCGCGCAGTACATCGTGATGGGCCGGGACCCGGCGCGAGACCGGGAGGGCCTGGTCGAGAGAGTGTCCGGCCGGGTCTCAGCGCGCGACCCGCTCGACGACACCCGGTGCGCCGCGTTGATCCGCCACCTCGACGAGTCGGGCCGTAGCAAACGGACGCTGAGCCGGTTCCGCCGCGACGCGCTACGGCACTGGGGTCGGGTGCTGAGCGAGCCGCCGACCACCCAGGTCCCGGCCGAGTCCTGGTCCTGGGCGTGCGTGTCGATGCTGGACATCCCGGTCCGAGACCTCCTCGTCGCCTGGCTCTGCCCCGGCACTCTCGATCTGGAGGTGTTCTCACCGGCTTTGCTCCGGCAGGCGGGAGAGTGCCTCCCCGCAGGGCCGGACACCCGCGGCGCTCGCGACGAGGAGACCATCGTGCACGACGGCGTGCTCGCCCGCCTCGAGCAGCTGTGCCGACGGGCACCGCGCGAGCTCGCAGCGGGGCCCCTGACACTGCTGGCCCAGGCGGCGTGGTGGCACGGAGACGGGGCGCTGGCCCGGATCGCGGTGGAGGAGGCGCTGGCGGTCGACCCCGCCTACCGGCTCGCCCTGCTCGTGGAGCCGATGATCGACTTCGCGATGCGTCCCGAACGCACCGCCTGAGCACCGACAAGAACGGTCCAACCCGTGGACGCGAGGCTTCGAGGAGATGGGTGGGTCGCCGTATAGTCGAGCCAGGTCATGAGTTCCAGCGCACAGCCCCGGCTTGCTGGGCGGCAACCCTCCTTCCCTGCGGCGGGGTGCCCCGGGTGATGACACGGCTCGGCCATCTGGTCCGGGCAAGCGCGAGGACCAGGAGCACCCGATGACCATCACCGACGAGTCGCAGGACGTGACCGTCATGTCACGACCCGCGCTGCAGACCAGCGCCTGGTCCGAGGGCGACCCCGTCGGCCGGCGGCTGTTCGTCGACGTCGGCGAGGTGCGGCTCGAACGCGGTGGTCGGCTGCCCGACGTCCGCGTTGCCTACGAGACGTGGGGTCGCCTCAACGACGCCCGCGACAACGCCGTCCTGGTCGAGCACGCCCTCACCGGGGACAGCCACGTGGTCGGTCCGGTCGGGCCCGGGCACGCCTCTCCCGGCTGGTGGGACGGCATGGTCGGACCCGGCAAGCCGCTGGACACCAACCGCTGGTTCGTCGTCGCCGGCAACGTCCTCGGCGGGTGTCAGGGGACCACCGGACCGTCGTCGAGAGCGCGAGACGGCCGCCCCTGGGGGAGCCGCTTCCCATTCGTGACGGTCCGCGACCAGGTCGAGGTCGAGGCTTGCCTCGGTGACCACCTCGGTATCGACACCTGGGCGGCCGCGATCGGCGGGTCGATGGGCGGCATGCGCGTGCTGGAGTGGGCGGTCAGCCATCCGGACCGGGTCCGCCGGGCCGTCGTCCTCGCCAGTACCGCTGCCGCTACGGCCGACCAGATCGCCTGGGCTCAGCCTCAGCTGCTCGCCATCCGTTCCGACGCGCAGTTCCACGCGGGTGACTACTACGGGCGCGGCGCGGGCCCGGAGCAGGGGATGGGCATCGCGCGCCGGATCGCCCATGTCACCTACCGCAGCGGCAGTGATCTCGACCAGCGCTTCGGACGGGACGCCCAGGAGCACGAGCAGCCGCTGGGCTCGGGGGGTCGGTATGCCGTCGAGAGCTATCTCGACCACCATGCCGCCAAGCTCTCGCGACGCTTCGACGCCAACTCCTACCTGGTGCTCACCGAGGCGATGAGTTCCCATGACGTCGGCCGTGGTCGGGGCGGGGTCGCCGCGGCGCTCGCGACGGTCAGTGCGCAGACCTCGGTTGTCGCCGTGGACTCGGACCGGCTCTATCCCATCCGGCTCAGCCGAGAGATCGCCGACGCAGCTCCCAGGGCCACGCTGCACACGATCGCCTCGCGCAACGGACACGACGGCTTCCTCATCGAGGTCGACCAGGTCGGGGTTATCGTCCGCGACGCCCTCGGTTGAACCATTCGTGTGTGCCAGCCTTGTGAACCAGCGGCTCGGTCTGCGGCTCATGGGTCTGCGGAGTGTCACGATCCGGTACGGTCGCGGCACGGGGACCTTGTTGCATCGCCGCTAGGAGGTTCGGAACCGGTGTCGATCGTGGTGGGCTACATCCCGACGCGCGAGGGTCGGGCAGCGCTGCGCCGGGCGACCACCGAGTGCGAGACCCGACGCAGCACCCTCGTCGTCGTGCACACCCAGGCAGCGGGCCGCACCTTCGACGCAGACACGATGCGTAGCTTCGAGGGCGAGCTCGACCGCACCCGGGTTCGGCTGGAGGCGGCCGGCCTGGGGATCGAGGTGCGTCGGCGCGACGGTGGTGCGGACGCCGCGGAGGAGCTCATCGCGGTCGCCGAGGAGCGCGAGGCAGAGATGATCGTCATCGGCCTGCGCCGTCGGACACCGGTCGGCAAGCTCATCCTCGGGTCGAGCTCGCAGCGCATCCTTCTCGACGCGTCGTGCCCGGTGCTGGCGGTGAAGGCCGGGGCCGACGAGGAGTGACTCCGCCATGCGTGGCGCGTGGCACGTCCAGAACGTTTTATAATGGTGATCAGCACGGACGAGCGCAGGCGGGCATGACCTGTTCGCACCCTTCACAGCAGCTCTGCACCTGTTGGTCTGATGTCGTCCTGGAATGTTTTCCGAGCTCTTTGCATTGACCCCATCGCGAGCTCGATGGGCGTCGATCTCGCATGTCTGGTGAAAGGTAGTCGGTCTCTTGTCGAAGTCTGTCTCACAGGTCTCCCGTTCGGTCGTGGGGAATCTCGCCCCAGCCCCAGGGCAGTCGCCCGAGGAGGTCCGCACCGTCGACACCGGGACGGTCGCCCCGGTCCGCCGCCAGTCCCTCGCGGCGGTCGCAGCCCGGACCACCACGGTCAGCGCGACGGCGAAGAAGGCGGCGCCGACCACCAAGGCAGCCCCTGCAGCGAACGGCAGCGCCGTCAAGGCCGCACCGGCAAGGAAGGCCGCTGCCGCCGCCGCCCCGGCGAAGAAGGCGGCTCCCGCCAGCAAGGCTCCTGCCAGCACGGCTCCCGCCAAGAAGGGTGCCGCCAAGAAGGGTGCCGCCAAGAGCGCGGCCGCCAAGGCTGCCGGAGGTTCCGGAGAGCCAGACGAGGTGCCGGAGGAGACCAAGGACGTCGTCGAGGTCAAGTCGGAGACGGCCGCGGCCGTGGCGCCCGTCAGCAATACTGCTGACGCTGCCGAGGACGTGGACGACTCCGACGACGGCGACGAGGAAGACGAGGACGGCAACCCCAAGGTCCGCCGCCCGGTGGCCAAGGAGGAGGAGTCAGAGGACGCGGGCTTCGTCATCCGCGACGACGACGAGGAGGACGCTCCCGCGCAGCAGGTCGTGACGGCCGGCGCGACTGCAGACCCCGTCAAGGACTACCTCAAGCAGATCGGGAAGGTCGCCCTCCTCAACGCAGAGCAGGAGGTCGAGCTCGCCAAGCGGATCGAGGCCGGCCTGTTCGCGGAGGAGCGGATCAACTCGGGCGACAAGATCGAGATGAAGCTCAAGCGTGAGCTGTGGTGGATCGCCCAGGACGGTAAGAAGGCCAAGAACCACCTTCTGGAGGCGAACCTGCGCCTCGTCGTCTCGCTCGCCAAGCGCTACACAGGTCGCGGAATGCTGTTCCTCGACCTGATCCAGGAAGGCAACCTCGGTCTGATCCGTGCGGTCGAGAAGTTCGACTACACCAAGGGCTACAAGTTCTCGACGTACGCCACCTGGTGGATCCGCCAGGCGATCACCCGGGCCATGGCCGACCAGGCGCGTACCATCCGCATCCCGGTCCACATGGTCGAGGTCATCAACAAGCTGGCCCGCGTCCAGCGGCAGATGCTGCAGGACCTCGGACGTGAGCCCACTCCGGAGGAGCTCGCCAAGGAGCTCGACATGACGCCCGAGAAGGTCGTCGAGGTCCAGAAGTACGGACGCGAGCCGATCTCCCTGCACACCCCGCTCGGTGAGGACGGCGACAGCGAGTTCGGCGACCTGATCGAGGACTCCGAGGCGGTTGTCCCGGCCGACGCGGTCAGCTTCACCCTGCTCCAGGAGCAGCTGCACTCGGTGCTCGACACGCTTTCCGAGCGAGAGGCCGGTGTCGTCTCGATGCGGTTCGGCCTCACCGACGGCCAGCCCAAGACGCTGGACGAGATCGGCAAGGTCTACGGCGTCACGCGCGAGCGGATCCGCCAGATCGAGTCCAAGACGATGAGCAAGCTGCGCCACCCGTCGCGGTCACAGGTTCTGCGCGACTACCTCGACTGAGGGGTAGCCCAACTGGGGGGTAGCCCAGGTGGGCCTTGCTGGGTGCTGGCCGGGGGGTCAGCGTGGCCGGCGGCGTGGTAGCCGGTCCGCGAGGGCGTCGATCCACCGACCGGGTGCGTCGGTGACCTTGGCGAGTCCCCGCGTCCACCACCGCACGCCTTGCGCGGGGAGGAAGAACGCGCGTACCCGCTCGAGCGGCGGTCGACTGGCGGCCGCCGACTTCGTGACCACCTTGATGTCGTCGCCCAGCTCGACCTGGGCCGCGTTCGGTCGCGCGTAACGCGAGCGTTCGAGCGTCGCCACCACGTGACCCATCGCCGCGTCGGCGGGCTCGTCCAGGTAAGCCTCGCGCACATAGTGGTGGCGCCACTGGCGCAACGTCCCCCCGTCGAGAGGCGGTGGCACCCCGAGGTCGCCGAGCCGCGACACCAGCTCGTCCCACTGCGCCTCGGCCAGCTCGGCCTGGTTGGCCGCTCGGGACCGGCGTCGCCGGGCCACGATCCGGGCCGTGACGGGCAGGACGAGGGTGCCCAGCAGCCCGAGCAGCACGGCCAGCAGGACGAGGTTGCGGGGGTCGGCCAACCAGGTCTGGACCCGCTGGGTCCACGAGATCGACGTTCCGGCCGCGACGTCGTTGCTCTCCGGTGCGCCGACCTCACGCGGCGCGGACGTGGCCGCGGCGGTCCCTGCCGCGGGGTCGAGCGCGCTCCCCGCGCCATTGCCCGTGGCGGCGTTGCTGGGCAGGCTGGTGTAGCTCGGAGCGGCCCCCGTCCGGGAGGCGGGGGTCGGCTCGAACCGCAACCAGCCGGCGCCGGGGAAGTACAGCTCCGGCCACGCGTGCGCGTCCGCGGACCGGACCGTGTAGAGACCGTTCTGGAGCTGCCCCGGGAGGAAGCCGATCGACATCCGTGCGGGAATCCCCTCCGCGCGCGCCATCATGATCATCGTCGAGGCGAACTGGACGCAGTACCCCTGCTTGGTCAGCAGGAACGCCGTGATCGGGTCGGCTCTCGACAGGGCAGGGTTCGTCGAAATGTCCGCCAGCTGCAGCGAGTAGGTGAACCCGCCGCCGGTCCGCAGCCAGTCCTGGATCGCGACGGCTTTGTCGTAGGTCGTCGACTTCCCGGCGGTGACATTCGGGAGGAGCTGCTGGATGACGCCCGCCGACTCGGGGTCCACGACCAGAGACGATGCGATCTCCGGATCGCCTCGTCCCGAGGCGCCTCCGGTGACTCCCGTCTGCAGCTGGAGCCCGGTGACGTCGACCTCGCGGTAGACGAGGGAGTACGAGTCGGGTCGGGCGGCCGCGAAGATGTCGTCCGTGAGGGGATCGGAGCCCCAGACGGTGTCGCCGAGATCCGCCGAGACCACGGGCTGGGGAGCGGCGACGTTGGGCGCGGCGAGGCCGTTGGACTCGACTGCGACCTGCTTGTCGCTCACCCGCACCGAGGGCGCGATCTGGCTGGCCTCCTGGAAGGCCTGGGACGGCTGGGCCACGTCGCGAGGGCGACTGCGCCACTCCCCGCCGCTGTAGGACGGGGCGACGGCGACCCGCAGCGGCGGTGGAGACGTCGCCGAGGTGCGGTAGGTCATCACGACGTTCTCGGACCCGCTCTCCAGGCTCCGCGTCAGGTCCAGAGTGGAGTTGAACCCGACCCGCCCGCCGCGGCCCACGCTGTTGTCCGCCCGACCGAGCCCGTCGAGGACGTAGCGGGTCGGCAGGTGCGGGACGACGGCCGGTAGCACGACCGCCAGGACCAGGGCGGCGAAGGCCAGCTGACGGGCGACCGACCCGTAGCCGCCCAACGCCTCGGACTCGACGTCCTGTTCCGAGCTGGGTGTGCGGGGCGCCGCGACGGTCGTGGACCACCTGCGGACGGCCCAGCTGCCCTGCCGCGAGACCAGCAGCAGCCACGCGGCCGCCGCGACGACGAAGTACCACGGGGCCAAGGACGATCCGCTGTTCGCGGCAGCGGTGAGGAAGGTGGCCAGCAGCGGCAGCCCCGCGACCGCGGGTGACGAGCGCGTCACGGCGACGTAGTCGACGACCAGCGCCAGGATCCCGACCACCGCCACGAAGAGCAGCTGCACGCCTTCGGTGAGGGGGATCGGGGCGGCATACCGTTGCATCACCTCGGCGACATCGCGGCCGAGCTCGCCGATTCGGGCCCACGCCTGCGGCCCGGGCAGCCCGAACCACAGTTGGTCCGGGGTCGAGATCAGCAGGACAGTCCAGGTGCCCAACACCAGCTGCGCGCCCAGGACAAGCAGTCCGCTGCTGGTGAGCCGCCGGCCGACCACCCCGACGACGACGATGATCAGGACGACCCACAGGGACGGGGCTACCCACGACGCGTTCTCCGTGAGCGTCGTCAGGCCGAGAACCGCGGCAACGGTGGCGAGGGCGGCGACAAAGGCGTCGCTGGGCCGATAACGGGTCATCGGACGAGCACCCGCTTCGCGGTCAGGGCGGCCCAGACGTCTGAGATCGAGTCGCCGACACGGACCGTCGCCACGGACCAGCCGGCAGTATGCAGGACCTCGGCGTAGGCGTCGGTCGCCGACTCGCGAGGGGCGCCCTGCCGACCACGACCCCGGCCGCTGCTACCGAAGGTCGCAGTGTCGAGGACCAACGCCATCCCGCTGCCCCCCGGCTGGCGCAGCGAGGCCACCTGGCGCAGGACCTCCTCGTCGCGGTCCGCGACGAGGGCAATCACCAGGCCCCCCGAGGCGGTGACGGGGTGCGCGGCATGCACGAGCTCGGCGAGCTCGTGCGGGGGGCCGGTGTCCACCTCCGCCAGGACGTCCAGCGCCTGGTCGGGTTCGGTGGTCAGCGCGGCCTGCCCGTCGTGCACGGTCTCAGAGCACACGAGGTGCACGGCGTAGCCCAGGCCGGACAGGTGCGCGACGAGTGACGCGGTGGCCGAGACGGCCCACTCGAACGAGCTCGACACGCCCTGGCCGCGGTGCGCGTCGGACCGCGGGTCGAGCAGGACGATTGCCCGTCGTCGTGCTGGCCGGTCCTCCTGGCGGACCATGAGGTCGCCGGTCCGGGCGGTGGCCGGCCAGTGGATCCGCCGCAGGTCGTCCCCGTCGCGGTACTCACGGATCGACTGGTCGTCCTCGCCGTGCAGCGCCACCATGTGCGGGATCTCGCCCTCGGAACCGACGCCGTTGCCTGGAGGCCGCCCTCCGGACAGCGGCTCGGTCCGGGGGAGCACGACGACACTGCCGGTTGTACCGATCTCCGCGAGCCGGTTGGTCAGGCCGAACGGGTCTCGCAGCAGCACGCTGAGCGGTCCCAGTGGCATCCGTCCCCGCAGGTGGGAGCGGACGGCATACTGGATCTGACGTAGTTCGGCAGGAGCCATCCGGCCGAGCAGGAACCGGGGGCGGTCGCCGAGCGAGAGGTTGAGCCGTTCCTCGGCGAGCATCAACGGGGTACGCCGCGTGCCGGTATTCGTCATCAGCACAGTCACGGTCGCGGTTTCGTCGACGCTGACCCGGGGCGGGTTCGTCGTCCGGTCGACCCGGATCGAGGCCCGCTGACGACGCGAGACCAGCCCCGTGACGAGCGGGAGGGCGAGCAGCAGGATGCCGACGCGGCTGATGTCGGGGAACCCCAGCCCCCAGCCCGCGGCCGTCAAGGTGGCGCCGGACGCGACAAAGGCCCGGCCCCGCCCGGTCAGGACGTCACGTAGTCGAGCCATGTGGATGTCGTTCCTGTCAGCGGCGTCAGCGCGAGGAGGGGCGGCCGGTCACCGGTTGAAGGGCGCGACGGGGACGCGTCGGACGATCTCGTGCAGGACGTCCTCCGCAGTGCGGCGAGCGAGCTGCGCCTCTCCGGACAGGATGAGCCGGTGGGCGAGCACGGGGACCACGATGCTCTGGACGTCGTCGGGCAGCACATGGTCGCGGCCCTCGAGGGCGGCGACGGCGCGCGAGGCGCGCAGCAGGTGCAGGGTCGCACGCGGCGACGCCCCCAGTCGCAGCGCGCTGCTTGTTCTGGTGGCGGTACTGATGTCGACGACGTACTGGCGGATGGCGGGGCTGGCCCAGACGTCGCGCACGACGTCGATGAGCCGGGCGATGGTGTCGCCGTCGGTCACCGACTGCAGACGCTCGAGCGGAGGCGTACCGCCGTGGGTCTCCAGCATCGCGACCTCGGCGGCCGGCGAGGGGTAGCCCATCGAGATCCGGGCCATGAACCGGTCGCGCTGCGCCTCCGGGAGGGGGTAGGTGCCCTCCATCTCGATGGGGTTCTGGGTCGCCATGACGATGAACGGCTTGTGCAACCCGTACGTCCGCCCGTCGACGGTGACCTGGCCCTCCTCCATGCTCTCCAGGAGCGCCGACTGGGTCTTGGGCGAGGCACGGTTAATCTCGTCGCCGACCACGACGTTGGCGAAGATCGCGCCGGGACGGAACTCGAAGTCCCGCACGTCCTGGTTGAAGACGCTGACCCCGGTGATGTCACTGGGCAGCAGGTCGGGCGTGAACTGGATCCGGCGCACTGTGCAGTCGATGGTCTTGGCGAGCGTCTTGGCGAGCATCGTCTTGCCGACGCCCGGCACGTCCTCGAGTAGCAAGTGACCCTCGGCGAGCAGCACGGTGATCGCCGTCGTGACGACTTCGGACTTGCCCTCGATCACCGAGGTCATGGCCTCCGACATCGAGCGGACCACCGCGCGCACCTCGGCGAGGGCGTCCGTCGTGGTGCGCGGGCCGGTGGCTTCGGGGCGGGCTGGTGGGGGACCCTGCGGGCTCCGGTCGGTCTGGTCCGTCACGTTGGTCACGTGTCCTCCGGCCGTCGTTGGTGGTGTCGGGGGCCCGGGTCGGGCCTGCTGGTGGGCGCTGGTGGAGCGCTGGGGGCTGGGTGCGGGCAGGTCGATCTCCCGCCCCCGATGGCTGGTCTGATCTTCCCCCACAACGCTCCACTTGCCTAGAAGTTCACCCAGAACCGAAACCTCGCGCAGGACGGCCGGTCGGTTCACGCGGTTCACCAGTCGGTAGGCCGCCAGCCGGGTGCCGCCGGGTGCCGCCGGGTGCCGCCGGGTGCCGCCGCCGGGAGTGTGGCCCGCCCCACTTCCCCCCACGGGTTCTGAACTGCGAAAACAGCAGCAACGCACCCCTACTTGGGCCTGTTTCTAGGCAGATGTGGTGCGAAGTGGAGTATGGTGGGGCAACAAGGAGCATGGTGTTCCGGCGCAGACGGATTGAGGGGGTGGCGCGTGTTTCTCGGGACGCACACACCCCGACTAGACGAGAAGGGCCGTCTCTTCCTGCCCGCCAAGTTCCGGGACCGCCTCTCCGAGGGCCTGGTCGTGACCAAGGGGCAGGAGCGCTGCCTGTTCGTCTACCCGGCCGACACGTTCGTCGAGATTGCGGGCGCCATGCAGAAGGGCCCCACCTCGTCCAAGGCCGTGCGGGACTACATCCGCGTCTTCCTCGCCGGAGCGCACGACGAGGTCCCGGACCGGCAGGGCCGTCTGACCGTGCCGCCCGCGCTACGGCAGTACGCCGGGCTGACGCGCGACTGCGCCGTCATCGGGGCCGGCGACCGGATCGAGGTCTGGGACGCCAGTGCGTGGGAGACCTATCTCGCCGCGAGCGAGCAGGCCTACGCCGAGCAGTCCGAGGAGGTGGTACCCGGCCTGTTCTAGCCCCCTCTGACCCACTCTGACCCCAACTGACCTACCTGATCTGAGCCCTGGCCTCCAGCCGCTGACCCTCCCGAGACGACTTCCCCCGTCCCGGGCACCGGGAGAGACAACCCGCAGCGGATGGGGACCAGGTCGCAGATCCGACCACCACCTCTCGAGCCACCGCCGCTCACCAGCACCGACCGCCAGCACCGACCGCCACCAGCACCGACCGCCACCAGCACGAGGACCTTTGACGATAAGGACAGCCGGGTGATGACGACAACCGGGACAGCCGGGGCAGAGGGCGGTGAACCTGCTGCCCCCCGGCACGTCCCCGTGCTGCGGGACCGGGTCGTGGAGCTGCTGCGGCCGGCACTGATCGCCCCCGGGGCGGTCTACGTCGACGGCACGCTCGGCATGGGTGGCCACGCCGAGGCCATCCTGCAGGCCTGCCCCACTGCGCGGGTCGTCGGCATCGACCGCGACCAGGACGCTCTCGACCTCGCCGGGGCCCGGCTCGGTCGGTATGCCGACCGGCTCACCCTGGTCCACGCCGTCTACGACGAGTTCTCGTCGATCATCGCCTCCCTCGGGCTGGCCACGATCGACGCCGCGCTGTTCGACCTGGGTGTCTCCTCACTCCAGCTGGACGAGCAGGACCGCGGGTTCGCCTACCGGGTCGACGCGCCGCTGGACATGCGCATGGACCAGAGCGCCGGCATCACGGCCGCCGACGTGCTCAACAGCTACGAGCCGCGGGAGCTGACGAGGATCCTGCGTGACTACGGCGAGGAGAGGTTCGCCCGCAAGATCACCGGTGCCGTAGTCCGGGAGCGTGAGAAGGAGCCGTTCACCACCTCGGGCCGCCTCGTCGAGCTGCTGCGCTCGACCATTCCGCAGGCATCGCAACGCAGCGGGGGACACCCGGGGAAGCGGACCTTCCAGGCGCTGCGCATCGAGGTCAACGCCGAGCTGGCGGCCTGGGAGGACGCTCTGCCTGCCGCCGTCGACGCGCTGGCGGTTGGTGGCCGGATCGCCGTCCTCAGCTACCACTCGCTCGAGGACCGGATCACCAAACGCGCGCTCGCATCCGGTTCGACCTCGAGCGCGCCTCCCGACCTGCCGGTTGAGCCGGCCGAGCACGCGGCATACCTGCGGCTGCTCACTCGCGGAGCCGAGGAGCCGCCCGAGGCGGAGGTCGCCGCGAACCCGCGCGCCGCCTCGGCACGGTTGCGTGCCGCGGAACGCGTCGCCGCCGGGCCGAGGCGCTCACCGCGCGCAGCGCCCCCAGCACGAGCCCGTCGCAGCAGCAGCGCAGCAAGGACGAAAGGACGCCGAGGATGAGCCAGAGCCAGACAAATGCCGTCGCGCACCCCCGGTGGTCGCGCGAGGCCGCCAGGCCCACCGGACGACCGCTGGCGCCCCTGCGCGTCGTGCCCGCAGCCATCCGCCAGACCGGCAGCGGGCTGTTCGCCGCCCTGTGCCTCGTGCTGCTCGCGGCCGGCCTGGTCGCGCTGCTCATCTTCAACACCGCGCTGGCGCAAGGAACCTTCCAGCTGCGCGACCTGCAGAGCACGTCCGGAACGTTGACGGACACCCAGGAACAGCTGACCCAGGGGGTCGACGACCTGCGTTCCCCCAGCTCGTTGGCGGGCAAGGCTCAGGCGCTCGGCATGGTGCCCGCGACGAGCATGGCCTTCATCCGACTGTCCGACGGGGCCTTGATCGGCGTGGCGCAGCCCGCCAAGGCACAGCAGCGACTTAACGTCGTCACCAGCCCCACGCCCGCCCCACCGGCACCGGTCGCCCCAGCTGCACCCGTGGCCACACTCGCAGCACCAGCAGCGCCCGCACCTGCCACGCCCGCACCCGCAACGCCCGCACCCGCCACTCCCGCAGCGCCCGCGGGGTGACCCCGCTCCCCACCGCCCGCGCGCAAGATCGAGACGAGACCCAGAGGTGACCCGGCACGTGAGGCAGCAGGCGCCGCGCAGGCAGTCCGGCGGACGACCCGACCCCGCCCGTGCGCAGTCGTCCCCTCGCCCATCCCCCCGTCCATCCCCCCGTCCATCCCCCCGTCCGGAGCCCCGCGGGGGGCCACCTCGCGGCCCGTCACGCCGGCGCCCGCGGGCGGGCGTCGCGAACCCGCACCGCCGCGTCCGGTTCATGCTCGTCACCGCGATGTTCGTCTTCACGGTCTTCGCCGCCCAGCTGCTGCGCGTCCAGGCCTTCGACGCCTCCCGCGTCCAGGAAGCCGCCCTGGACAAGCGCCTGGTGACCAAGGTCGACCGGGCGCTGCGCGGCGAGATCACCGACACCAACGGGGTGGTACTCGCCTCGAGCGTCGAACGCAAGACCGTCTACGTCGACCAGAAGGCCATCGCGACCTACGCCAGGAAGGTCAACGGCACCACCACCACCGTGGGCGTGGTCGGCGCCGCGCAGGACATGGCCCCGATCCTCGGCACGACGGCGGACGCCCTGATCCCGCTGCTCATGGGAACCAAGTACGTCGTCGTCGCCAAGGAGGTGACGCCGCTGGCATACCGGTCGTTGACCGCCCTCGGCATCCCGGGCATCTATAGCGAGGCGACGGCCGAGCGGATCTACCCCGCGGGGATGACCTCGGCGCCCCTGGTCGGCTTCGTCCAGGCCGACGGGACGGCCGGTGGCGGCCTGGAGGTGATGGAGAACTCCGCGCTCAAGGGCACGCCGGGCAAGCAGATCTACCAGCGCGCGCAGGATGGCACCGAGATCCCCTGGGCGGTCCAGGAGAGCACCCCTGCCGCGAACGGCGACGACGTCAAGCTGACCATCGACGCCGACCTGCAGTGGTTCGCGCAGAACCAGATCGCCAACATGGTCACGCAGAGCCAGGCCTCGTCGGGCTACGTCGTCGTGCAGGAGGTCAAGACCGGCAAGCTGCGCGCCGTGGCCTCCTACCCGACCTTCGACCCGAGCGCCGTCGGTCAGTCGACCCCGGCCGGGCTGGTCAACCACGCGTTCCAGGACGTCTACGAGCCCGGTTCGACAGGCAAGGTCATGTCTGTGGCCGCCGCGCTCCAAGAGGGCCTGGTCCAGCCCACCAGCCAGCTCATCGTCCCGAACCGGCTGCCGCGGTCGGACACGGTGTTCAAGGACGACGTCGAGCACGGCACGCTCAATCTGACCGTCGCGGGAGCTCTGGCCATGTCGAGCAACATGGGGACCATCCTCGCGACGGAGAACGTCCCCCGAGCCACGATGTACGACTACTTCCGCAAGTTCGGGATGGGGTCAGCCTCAGGCATCGGCTACCCCGGCGAGTCCGCGGGCATCCTCGCCAAAGCCGCGGACTGGAGCGGGTCGCAGCGTTACACCGTGCTGTTCGGTCAGGGCTACTCGCTCAACGCGATCCAGGCGGCCGGGGTCTACCAGACCCTGGCCAACGGCGGGGTCCGGATCCCGCCCAGCCTCGTCGAGAGCACCACCGACTCGGCCGGCAAGGTCAACCTCGCCCCGCAGCCGCAGGGCATCCGCGTCGTCGCGACGGACACCGCCACGAAGGTGAGCCAGATGCTCGAGGAGGCGGTCGGCCCGCACGGGACGGCTCCCAAGGCGAGGATCGACGGCTACCGGGTCGCCGGCAAGACCGGCACCGCGAACCGCTACGACGAGACGGTCGGCGCATACAGCGGATACACCGCCTCGTTCATCGGCTATGCCCCGGCGGACAACCCGAAGTACGTCGTCGCCGTCACCCTGCAGCAGCCCGTCCAGGGGCACTTCGGGGGGCTGCTCGGCGCCCCGGTCTTCAAGGACGTGATGACGTACGCGCTGCAGCGGGCCCAGATCGCCCCGACCGGCACCGTCGGGCCAGTGATCCCGCTCAACTCGCAGGACTCGGCGTGGGATCCCAACGATCCCGCCGTGCTCAACGGTGAGAAACGCAAAGGGTAGCCTTCGAGGAGTGCCCGCCCCCCGTCCCACCTCGGTTCCCGAGGTGCCGCTGGGAGAGTTGGTGAGCCTCGTGGGGGCCACCCTCAGCAGCGGTGGCCCCCACGGCCCGGTGGCGGTCCGTGGCGTCAGTCTCGACTCCCGCACTGTGCAGCCCGGCGACCTGTATGCGGCGCTCCCGGGCTTTGCCACGCACGGGGCGTCGTTCGCGGCTGAGGCGGTCGCGAGCGGGGCGGTCGCCGTGCTCACCGACCCGGCCGGCGACGCGCTGCTCACGGCTGCGGGTGTGACACACGTGCCCGTGCTCGTCATCAGCGAGCCGCGCGCCGTCCTCGGCGACGTCGCAGCGGTGGTCTACGGGAGGCCGGCCGACGCCTTGCGGCTGATCGGCGTGACGGGGACCAACGGCAAGACGACCACGGCCTACCTGATCGAGGCAGCCCTGCGCGCGATGGGCGTCCGCACCGGTCTGATGGGCACCGTCGAGACCCGGATCGGTGACGAGCGCCTGAAGTCGAGCCGGACCACGCCCGAGGCGACCGAGCTGCACGCGGTGCTGGCGCTGATGCGCGAGCGGGGGGCCACTGACGTGGTGATGGAGGTCTCCAGCCACGCCCTCGCCCAGCACCGGGTCGACGGGGCGGTGTTCGACGTGGCCCTGTTCACCAACCTCTCGCAGGACCACCTGGACTTCCATGGCTCGATGGAGGACTACTTCGCAGCGAAGGCGCGGCTGTTCACGCCGGAGCACTCACGGCGCGGCGTCGTCTGCGTCGACGACTCCTGGGGCGTGCGGCTCGCCGCTCAGTCCACGGTCCCCGTCGTGACGCTGGGGTCCCACCTGGGCGCGGTAGCGGACTGGTCCGTGCGACCCCGGACCTGGCCGGAGCTCGTCCTCACCGGACGGCACGGCTCGGTGACCCTGCAGTGCCACCTGCCCGGGGAGTTCAACATCGTCAACACGGCGATGGCAGCGGTTGCCCTGGTCGAGGCGGGCTACCCGCTCTCGAATGTTGCTCCGGCGATGGGTAGGGAACCGGTCGTGCCGGGGCGGATGGAGCTGGTCACCGCGACCCACCCCGACCCGCGGCGGGACCCTCGCGGCATCGTCGACTACGCGCATACCCCCGATGCTGTCGAGGCCGCCCTGCGTGCACTCCGATCCTCGACACCAGGGCGGCTCGTCGTGGTGCTCGGTGCGGGCGGCGACCGGGACCGCGGCAAGCGGGCCGGGATGGGTGCGGCCGCCCGCAGGTGGGCCGACGACGTCATCGTGACCGACGACAACCCCCGGTCCGAGGACCCTGCGGCGATCCGCTCCGAGATCATCGAGGGGATGCGCGACGTGCTGCCCTATGACGCCGACATCGCCTCGGGGAGGCGCGGTCCGCGCTGGTCCCAGTCCTCCTCCGCCGGGCGCGCCGCCCACATCGCGAACGCGGTCCTGGCGGCGCGCCGTGAGGGTGTGGCCGGCGACAACACCGTGGTTGTCCTCGGTAAGGGCCACGAGACGGGGCAGGAGATTGCCGGGGTCGTGCATCCTTTTGACGACCGGGACGCCTTGCGGGCAGCCTTGGACGGCCTCGACTACCGACCGGAAGCGACCTGATGATCCCGACGACCCTGCGGGATCTCGCTGTGCTCACGGGTGGCTCCCTTCACCCCGGGCTGTGCAACCGGCCGACCAACGGGCCGACCAACGGGCCCCAGACGGTTCAGCACACGGCGATGCTCGGCGACCTGGTGGTCGACGGACCGGTGACCACGGACTCGCGCCAGTGCCGTCCCGGCAGCCTCTACGTCGCGCGCGTCGGCGAGTATGCCGACGGGCACGACTACGTCGAGTCGGCGCGCGAGGCCGGTGCCGTCGCCGCCCTGACCAGTCGGCCCGTCGACGTCCTGCCGTCGTTGGTCGTCGACGACGTCGAGGTCGCGTTCGGCCGGGTGGCGCGCGGGGTCGTCGACCGGGCGCCGAACCTGACCGTCGTGGCGGTGACCGGCTCGTCGGGCAAGACGAGCACCAAGGACCTGCTCGCGCAGGTGCTCTGCGTGGCGGGTGAGACGGTGGCACCCGTCGACTCGCTCAACGGGGAGATCGGCGTCCCGCTGACCGTCTGCCGGGTCACGAGCTCGACCCGGTTCCTCGTCGCGGAGATGGGGGCCCGACGCATCGGTCACCTGCGTTACCTGACAGGCATCGCCCCGCCCGACGTCGCCGTGGTGCTCAACGTCGGGTCCGCCCACGTCGGGGAGTTCGGCAGCCGCGAGAACATCGCCGTGGCCAAGGGTGAGCTCGTCGAGGCCCTCACACCCGACGGCCTGGCCGTCCTCAACGCCGACGACCCGGCTGTCGCCGCGATGGCGGCCCGCACCTCGGCTCGAGTGGTCACGACCGGTGTCCGCGAGCCGGCGGACATCAGCGCTCGGGAGGTCCGTCTGGACGACGCGGGACGAGCCACCTTCGTGCTGGTCACCGCACAGGGCGAGCGCCCCGTCCGGTTGCGTGTCGCCGGCGCCCACCAGGTCGGCAACGCGCTCGCGGTGGTCGCAGTCGCGCGAGAGTGCGGTCTCGACCTCGACCTCACGGTCAAGGTCCTGGGGGAGGCCGCCGCCGTCAGCCGGTGGCGGATGGAGGTCGTCGAGCGCACGGACGGAGTGACCGTCGTCAACGATGCCTACAACGCGAACCCCGACTCGATGCGCGCCGCCCTCGACGCCTTGCACGCCATCTCCACGGCCACCACGCCCGCCCGGCGGTCTTGGGCGGTTCTCGGGGAGATGCTCGAGCTGGGAGCCGACTCCCGGGCCGAGCACGAGCAGCTCGGTCGCCGGGCCGTCGCCCTGCGCGTCGACCAGGTCCTCGCCGTGGGCGCCGGGGCCAGACCCATCGTCGAAGCAGGCTCGACTGGCTCAATTGGCTCGACTGGCCCGGCCAGCGGGTCCGGCCGCTGGGTGCCGGACGTCGACGCGGCATACGAGCTGCTGCGACGTGAGCTCGCCCCCGGTGACGTGGTGTTGCTCAAGTCCAGCCGCGACGCCGGGCTACGGTGGCTCGGGGACCGTCTGGTCGGGCTGGAGGTGCCGCAGTGAAGGGCGTGCTCGGGGCGGCCGCCGTCTCACTGCTGGCCGCGCTGCTCGGGACGCCGATGTACATCCGGTTCCTGGGCAGGCGCGGTTACGGTCAGTTCATCCGCGACGACGGACCGACGTCGCACCACACCAAGCGCGGCACCCCGACGATGGGGGGGGCCGTCATCCTCGGCGCGGTGCTCGTCGCCTATTTTGTCGCGCACCTGTTCACCCTCACCCCCCCGTCGATGAGCGGGCTGCTCGTGCTGTTCTTGATGACCGGTCTCGGCCTGATCGGGTGGCTGGACGACTTCATCAAAATCTCCAAACAGCGTTCCCTCGGGCTGCGGTCGGGGCAGAAGCTCGCCGGCCAGGCACTCGTCGGGGTGATCTTCGCGGTCCTCGCGCTGAACTTCCCCAACGACCAGCGCCGCACTCCTGCGTCACCGTTCATCTCGGTCGTGCGCGACACGCACGTGAACCTCGCGTTCGCCGGGACGGTCGGCGGGGTCCTGCTCTTCGTCCTCTGGGCCAACCTGATGATCGCCGGCACCTCGAACGGCGTGAACCTCACCGACGGGCTCGACGGGCTCGCCACCGGGGCGTCGACGATGGTGTTCGGCGCCTACGTCCTGATCAGCATCTGGACCTCGAACCAGAACTGCCAGACCAACCCCGGCATCAAGTGCTACGAGGTGCGCGACAGTCTCGACCTGGCCATGGTCGCCGCGGCGGGCATGGGGGCGTGCTTCGGGTTCCTGTGGTGGAATGCCTCCCCGGCCAAGATCTTCATGGGCGACACCGGCTCCCTGGCCCTGGGCGGTGCGCTCGCGGGGCTCGCGATCACGACACGGACCGAGCTGCTCGTCATCATCCTGGCCGGATTGTTCGTCCTGGAGGTGCTCTCGGTGATGGCCCAGGTCGGCTCGTTCAAGATCACGGGTAAACGGGTACTTCGGATGGCGCCCTTGCATCACCACTTCGAGCTGATCGGGTGGAACGAGATCACCGTGGTCATCCGGTTCTGGATCATCGCGGGACTCTTCGTCGCGCTGGGACTGGGCATCTTCTACGCCGAGTGGGTGGTGGGGACCTCGTGACGGACGACAGCCTGGACAAGTTCGCCGACCCCTACGAGCCCCGGCCCGGGCTGACCCACCGCGACGCGGACTGGTCCGGCCTACGCGTCCTGGTCGCCGGGCTCGGGCTGAGCGGGTTCGCCGCCGCCGACGCCCTGTCCGAGCGTGGGGCGGTCGTCACGGTCATCGACGGGCGACCGCACGGCGAGGTCACGGCCAACGACGAGCGGGCGGGCATCCTCGACATCCTCGGCGTCGAGGTGCGCCAAGGTCCCGAACACACGGCCGGTATGCCTCTCGAGGCTGGTCAGCTCATCGACCTCGTCGTGACCTCGCCGGGGTGGCGACCCGACCAGCCGGTGCTGCTCGAGGCGGCCGCGCGAGGCATACCGGTCTGGGGGGAGGTCGAGCTCGCCTGGCGGATGCGGGCATCCACCGGTGCCGCTCCCTGGCTGACCGTCACCGGCACCAACGGCAAGACGACGACCGTCAACATGCTGGCCGCGATCCTGCGGGCAGCCGGGCTGCGCGCCACGAGCGCCGGCAACGTCGGCACCCCGATCCTCGAGGCGGTGCTCCATCCCGAGCCGTTCGACGTCATCGCCGTTGAGCTGTCCAGCTTCCAGCTGCACTGGCAACGTTCGGTGTCGGCGGTGGCGTCGGCCTGCCTCAACGTCGCCCCCGACCACCTCGACTGGCACGGCTCGTTCGAGGAGTACCTGCGCGCCAAGGGCCGGATCTACCAGCACACCCACATCGCGTGCGTCTACAACGTCGCCGACCCGCTCACCGAACAGCTCGTCATGGAGGCCGAGGTCGTCGAGGGGTGTCGGGCGATCGGCTTCACCCTGGGGGTGCCGGCGCCGTCGATGCTGGGTCTGGTCGACGAGGTGCTCGCCGACCGTGCCTTCGTCGAGCAGCGGCAGAACTCCGCCGCCGAGCTCGGCACCCTGCTCGACCTGCAGGGCGACGCCCCGAGCCTCCCGCCGCACTACGTCGCCAACGCCCTCGCCGCAGCGGCCCTCGCGCGGGCCTACGGAGTGGGACCGCTGTCGGTGCGCGACGGCCTGCGGACCTTCCGCCAGGGCCCCCACCGAATCGCCGACGTCGCGACCGTCGACGGAGTCAGGTTCGTCAACGACTCCAAGGCGACCAACCCGCACGCCGCCCTGGCCTCCCTCCGTTCCTTCGAGCGGGTCGTCTGGGTGGCCGGTGGCCTGCTCAAGGGGGCGGACGAGCAGCAGCTCGCCGACCTGGTGACGGCGGTCTCGGACCGGCTGCGCGGCGTCGTGCTCATCGGTGCCGACCGCGCCCGCCTCGCCGATGCGCTGGCCCGACACGCGCCCGAGGTCCCGGTCGTCGACCTCGAACCGCCCCAGACTGGGCCCATGGCCGCACTCGACGTGATGGACCTTGTGGTCGAGCGGGCCGTCTCGCTCGCCCAGGACGGTGACGTCGTTCTGCTTGCACCCGCTGCGGCCTCGATGGACATGTTCGCCAACTACGCCGCGCGCGGCGACGCGTTCGAGGCAGCCGTACGCCGGTACGCCGAGTCGCATTGACGGCGGCGCGACCGACATGACCAGCCGATGACCAGCCGATGACCAGCACAGTGACGCCGCGGGCCAGGGCGCGCACACCCGGTGCGCCCTCGGGGCCACGCCAACGGGCACCGCAGGGTCAGCAGGCCGAGCAGCGCGACGCCGAACAGGACCACGGCCTGCTCCACCGCGCCCTGCCGTTCCTCGAACGGCTCGAGTCACCGGTGACCACTTACTACGTGCTGTTGAGTACCACCGCGATCCTCGTCGTCATCGGCCTGGTAATGGTGTTGTCGGCGTCGATGATCACCTCCTACCGCGAGGACGGGTCGTCGTTCACGGTCTTCCTCGACCAGGCCAAGTTCGCGGCGATCGGCATCGTCCTGGCGGCCGCCGCCTCCCGCGTTCCGGTGCACTGGTACCGCAAGCTGGCGCTGCCCGCCCTGATCGGAGCACTGGCTCTGGAGGCGCTTGTCTTCACCCGGCTCGGCGTCTCGGTCAACGGCAACCGCAACTGGGTCCGGCTCGGGGTGCAGATCCAGCCGTCCGAGGTGCTCAAGCTCGCGTTGATCCTCATCGGAGCCGCGGTCCTGGCCAAGAAGCGCAAGCTGCTCGACCGGTTGCGACACGTGATCGTGCCGTTCCTCGTCCCCATCGTCCTGGTCACGGTCGGGCTAGTGCTCGCCGGACGCGACTTGGGCACCGGCCTGATCCTCATCGGAATCGTCGGCGCCCTGCTGTTCGTCTCCGGCGTTCCCGCCCGGTTCTTCATCCTCGCGGCCACGGCGTTCGGGGCCGTCACCGCAGTGCTCGTCATCACGAGCCAGAACCGGATGGACCGGATCACCCAGTGGCTGAGCAACAGCTGCACCGACCCCGACGGCACCTGCGGCCAGTCCGTCCACGGTCTCTACGCGCTGGCCGACGGGGGGTGGTGGGGCGTCGGGCTCGGCGCCAGCAAGGAGAAGTGGAGCTGGCTGCCCGAGGCTCACAACGACTTCATCTTTGCGATCATCGGCGAGGAGCTCGGGCTGCCCGGGACCCTGGTCATCCTGGCGCTGTTCACTCTGCTGGCGTGGGGCTGCTACCGGCTCGTCCAGCGTTCGCGCGACCAGTTCGTCCGGGTCGCCACGGCTGGGGTGATGGCCTGGATCCTCCTGCAGACGATGATCAACATCGGCGCGGTGATCGGTCTGCTCCCCGTTATCGGCGTCCCGCTCCCGCTTGTCTCGGCCGGTGGCTCGGCCCTTGTCACGACCCTGCTCGCTCTGGGAATGCTGCTTTCGTTCGCTCGCAACGAGCCCGGCGCCCGGGACATCCTCGCCGCACGACCGAGTGTGGTCCGGCGCTCTCTCGCGGTGCTTCCCCGGCGCAGGCAGCGGTGACGGGTGCAAACGCAGCGGTGCCGGTTCGCTGATGGAGACCGCTGCCCGTCCCTCCTCGGTGCTGCTGGCCGGCGGAGGGTCGGCGGGACACGTCTCGCCGCTCCTCGCTCTGGCCGACGCCCTTCGTCGGCGCGACCCCGACGTAACGGTGACCGCTTTGGGTACCGAGACCGGGCTGGAGGCGCGCCTGGTCCCCGCCCGCGGCTACGACCTGCGCTTCGTTCCGCGAGTTCCGTTGCCGCGCAAGCTGGATCCCGCACTCATGCGACTCCCTAGTGCGCTGCGCAAGGCTGTGACGGCGGCGGGCCGGGCCATCGACGAGACCGGCGCCGAGGTCGTGGTGGGTTTCGGTGGCTACGTCTCGACCCCGGCATACCTGGCTGCTCGCCGACGCCGACTGCCAATCGTCGTCCACGAGCAGAACGCCACCCCGGGAGTCGCAAACCGGTTGGGCGCCAGGTTCACCCGGTTCGTCGGGACCACGTTCAGGGGAACCGCCCTGGCCCACGCGACGCTGGTCGGTATGCCGTTGCGTCGCGAGGTCTCGCAGCTCGACCGCGGCGTTCGGCGTGCCGAGGGAATGGCGGCGTTCGGTCTCGATCCGCAGTGGCCCACGCTGCTCGTGACCGGCGGGTCGCTCGGCGCGCAGCGGCTGAACGAGACGTTCGCCGCCCGCAGCCTCGAGCTGAGCGCAGCCGGGATCCAGGTGCTGCACGTCACTGGGGCCGGCAAGGACTTCACGCCTGACCTACCGCCCGTGGGCGCGCCATACGTCGTCGTGTCGTATGCCGACCGGATGGAGCTGGCCTACGCCGCAGCCGATCTCGTGGTGTGCCGCTCGGGTGCCAACACGGTCTGTGAGCTGACGGCGGTGGGGCTGCCAGCGGTCTACGTCCCGTTGCCGATCGGCAACGGCGAACAACGACGGAACGCAGCCGACGTGGTGGCCGCCGGCGGGGGGATCCTGGTCGAAGACGCCAGGTTCACCCCGCGGTGGCTGTCCGAGCATGTCCTTGCGCTGGCCACCGACGGCGCGCGTCTCGACACGATGGGCGATGCTGCCGCGTCCGTCGGGCAGCGTGACGCGGACGAGCACCTCGTCGACCTCGTGCACGCGGCGTATGCCGCGGGGCCCACCGGGACCCCGGTCACCCCGGGGGTGGGTTCGTGAGCCTCCCGACGACCCGGTTCGACTTCCTCGCCGAGGTTCCTGCCGCCGCCGACCTCGGTCGGGTGCACTTCGTGGCGATCGGCGGGGCGGGCATGTCCGGTGTCGCCCGGGTGATGCTCGCCCAGGGCCTCGAGGTGAGCGGGTGCGACGCGAAGGAATCCTCGCTGCTGCAGACCCTGGCGGCCGAGGGCGCGACGGTCGTCGTCGGGCACGACCCCGCGCACGTCGCTACGGCCGACACCGTTGTCATCTCCTCGGCGATCCGCGAGTCCAACCCCGAGCTCGTCGCGGCTCGCTCCGGCGGCCGTCGTGTCCTGCACCGCGCCCAGGCTCTCGCCTCGACGATGCGCGGGCGCCGTCGGGTGGCCGTCGCCGGCGCGAACGGCAAGACCACGACCACCTCGCTCCTCACTGTGGCGCTGCAGGCGTGCGGCGTCGACCCGTCGTTCGCGGTGGGCGGCGAGCTCGCCCGGCACGGCACGAACGCCCATCTGGGCACCGGGGACGTGTTCGTCGTCGAGGCGGACGAGAGCGACGGCTCGTTTCTGGTCTACCGGCCCCATGTCGCCGTCGTCACGAGCGTGCAACCCGACCACCTCGACTTCTACGGCGACCTCGAGACGGTCGAGGAGGCATACCGGGAGCTCGTCGGGACGATCGAGCCCGGCGGGCTGCTCGTCGTCGGGGTCGACGACGAGGGAGCACGACGGCTGGCCGACTGGGCGCGCACGAGGCGAGACGATGGCGACCCGGAGCTGAGGGTCCTGACCTACGGGCTAGCCGAGGATGCCGACGTGCGGGTGCAGGACGTGGAGCATCGCGGACTCGCCTGGGCGGCCACGGTCACGCTGTCGGGCGCGCAGCATCGCCTGCGCCTGCTGGTGCCGGGCGAGCACAACCTCCTCAACGCCACTGCAGCACTGGCGGCCGCCACCGTCGGACTGGGGCAGCCGGCCGACGAGGTGGTCGCGGGCCTGGCCGGCTTCACAGGCACGCGCCGCCGGTTCGAGCCCAAGGGGCGCGAGGCGGGTGTCCAGATCGTCGACGACTATGCCCACAACCCCGGCAAGGTCGCCGCGGTCGTCGACACCGCCCGGCAGCTGCTCGACGACGCTGGTGCGGGTCGGTTGGTCGTGGTGTTCCAGCCGCACCTCTACTCGCGGACCAGGGACTTCGCGCAGGAGCTCGGGGCGGGGCTCGCTCGCGCCGACGTCGTCGTCGTGATGGACGTCTATGCCGCCCGCGAGGACCCGCTGCCGGGTGTCTCGGGCCGGCTGGTGGCCGACGCGGTGAGCGCCCTTGCCTCCGTCCCGGGTGCCGAGGGAACCGGGGCGCGGGTTGTCTATGTCCCGTCCTGGGCGGCCGTCGCCGACGCCGTTGTGGATCTGGTCGCTCCGGGTGACCTCGTGCTCACGGTCGGTGCCGGCGACGTGACGATGATCGGACCAGAGATCCTGCTGCGACTGCGTGAGGCAGGCCGCGCTGAGGGATCGGCCGGGCAGTCGGCTGGGGAGTCGGCTGGAGGATCTGCTGACGGATCTGCTGACGGATCAGTTGACGAGTCGGGGGCGGGCTCATGAGTACGCGGCCGCGCTGGCTGGCCGAGGCGGCAAGGTCGAAGACGACACAGGAGCCGTCGACCCTGGTTCGGCCCACCGCAACCCTGAAGTCGCAGGTCCGGTCCACCCACGACCGGTTCGACGAGCGGGCCCGCCGGGCCCGGCGGGCCCGTACCTGGCCGCGGTTGCTCCTGACCGTGGGTGTCGCGATCGTCCTCCTGGTGACGGCGGTGGTCTGGCTGGTTGCCTGGAGCCCGGTGCTGACGGCCCGCGAGGTCGCGGTGAACGGGTTGTCCAACCCGGCGGAGACGCAGGCCGTAGCCGCCGCAGCGGCCATCCCGTTGGGGGTGCCGTTGGTCAAGATCGACACCTCGGGTGCAGCCGCCCGGGTTGCGAAGATCCCCACCGTGGCGTCCGTGACCGTGACGCGGTCCTGGCCCTCGACGGTGACGGTGCAGGTGGAGCGGAAAGTTGCCGTCCTGGGCGTCCAGAACCCTCAAGGTCAGCTACAGGTTGTGGATGCGCGAGGCATCCCGTTCGAGGCGGTCAGCGCACTACCCCCGGGGATCGCGCAGGTCAACGCCACCTCCAGTGCGCCGGACCCGGCAGGACTGCGGGCCGCCATCGAGGTCCTGCAGGTCCTCAGCCCCACCCAGCGCAGCACCGTCTCGGCCCTCACGGTCACGAGCGCCGACCTGGTGACCCTGCAGCTCGGCGCCGTGAGCGTGGTCTGGGGTGGCAGCGACGACGGGGCCAAGAAGCTCGCCGTGCTCAACGCGCTGCTGCGGACCAACCCGGCCGTCATCGACGTGAGCGCGCCGGACACCCCCGTCACGCGCTGACCGACACCGGGTAGGGCTGGTCGTCACTCCCGTCCCAGAGGCCCCATAAGGCTCTCGCGTCCCGATCGGGTGCCCGCCGGGCGTGAATCTCCGCGGAAGGTCGAGGGACACGCCGCGCGGCGTGTTGATCGGGCCGGGGCAGCGGCATAGCGTCTCGCCCAGGCGAGGCTGACCGGAATATAACCGTCAGGTAGACGTTGAGCCTCGCTGGACACGCCGAGTAGGCACACGTACCCGCACCAGTAACTTCAGGAAGGCCCTTCCCGTGGCTGCAGACCCGCACAACTACCTGGCCGTCATCAAGGTCGTCGGCATCGGCGGCGGAGGCGTCAACGCGATCAACCGGATGATCGAGGTCGGCCTCAAGGGTGTCGAGTTCATCGCCATCAACACCGACGCGCAGGCCTTGCTCATGAGCGACGCCGACGTCAAGCTCGACGTGGGCCGTGAGCTGACCCGCGGTCTCGGCGCGGGCGCCGACCCCGAGGTGGGTCGCAAGGCCGCGGAGGACCACGCGGAGGAGATCGAGGAGGTGCTCAAGGGCGCCGACATGGTCTTCGTGACCGCCGGGGAGGGCGGTGGCACCGGCACCGGCGGTGCGCCGGTCGTGGCCAAGATCGCCCGCGACCTCGGCGCCCTGACCATCGGGGTCGTGACCCGCCCGTTCACCTTCGAAGGCCGCCGCCGCGCCAACCAGGCGGAGTCCGGCATCGCGGGGCTGCGTGAGGAGGTCGACACCCTCATCGTCATCCCCAACGACCGGTTGTTGTCGATCAGCGACCGCAGCGTCTCGATGATGGACGCGTTCCGCAGCGCCGACCAGGTACTGCTCTCCGGCGTCCAGGGCATCACCGACCTGATCACCACCCCAGGGCTGATCAACCTCGACTTCGCCGACGTCAAGTCGATCATGCAGGGCGCCGGTTCGGCCCTGATGGGCATCGGCTCCTCCCGCGGCGAGGACCGGGCGGTCCAGGCTGCCGAGCTGGCCATCTCGTCTCCCCTTCTGGAAGCGAGCATCGACGGCGCGCACGGGGTGCTGCTCTCCATCTCGGGTGGCTCCGACCTCGGGCTGTTCGAGATCAACGAGGCTGCTCGACTGGTGCAGGAGGCCGCGCACCCCGAGGCCAACATCATCTTCGGCGCCGTCATCGACGACGCCCTCGGCGACGAGGTCCGCGTGACGGTCATTGCGGCCGGGTTCGACGGTGGTGGCCCGACCAAGCTGCGCGACGAGCGGGCGCTCGCCTCGGCTGAGCGTTCCGGCGACAGCCGCGGTGGTCAGCATCCGCAGCCGCCCGCACCGTCACGGCCCACCAGCTCGTCGGGTCTGCCTGCTCCGTCGCGCGACGGAGGCTCGGGCAGCAACGGCGAGTCGGGTTCGACCTCGTCCACTCCGGCTCCCACGCCCGCTCCGGTCGGTGCGACAGGTGGTTCGCAGACACCGCCGCGGACTGTGACCTTCGACGACGGAGACGACCTCGACGTGCCGGACTTCCTCAAGTAGGAGAACGAGGAAAGTAGGAGAACGAGGAAAGTAGGAGAACGAGGAAGGTAGGACAACGAGGAGTCGAGCACCCCGGTTCTGCGAGGATCGGGAGGTGTTCTTCTGGACTTGCGAGCTCGAGCCCGGCGCCGGCCGCCATGGGGTGCGGTTCGCGGTGACCTCGCGAACCGGAGGCGCCAGCGTCGGTCCCTGGTCCGGCCTCAACCTCGGCGGTGGCAGCGGCGACGACCCGGAGGCGGTCGAGTCGAACCGGCGTGACCTCGCGAAAGCGTTTGGTGTCTCGCGCGACCATCTCATCCTCATGCGGCAATGCCACAGCGCCGACGTCACCACGGTCGACGGGCCGTGGGGCGCCGAACCGCCCGCCCTCGACGCCGTGGTCACCACCAGGGACGACCTTGCGCTGGCCGCTCTCTCGGCCGACTGCGTACCCGTCCTGCTCGCCGACCCGGTCGCCGGCGTCGTCGGGGCGGTCCATGCCGGCCGACCCGGGATGGTCGCGGGTGTTGCCCTGCGGGCCGTCGAGCGGATGGTCGACGAGGGCGCCGGAGTCGACGACCTGGTGGCCGTTGTCGGACCGTCGGTCTGCGGGCGGTGCTACGAGGTCCCGGCCTCGATGCGCGACGTGGCGGCGGACGTCAGTCCGGTCAGCGCCACGCTCTCGTGGACGGGCACCCCCGCCATCGACGTGGCGGCCGGCGTCGTCGACCAGCTCACCGGTCTCGGGGTCGACGTCACGTGGGTGCCCGGCTGCACCCGCGAGGACGCCGACCTCTACTCCTACCGTCGGGACGGCACCACCGGCCGGTTCGCCGGCGTCGTCCGCTTACTGCCGTCGTGACGAAGGGATGAGCGTGCGGCCGCAGGAACGCGGCAGGCAGCTAGCCGACAACCTGCAGACGGTACGCCGGCGGGTCACCGTCGCCTGCGACGAGGCGGGTCGCAACCCCGCGGAGATCAACCTGGTCGTGGTGACGAAGTTCTTCCCCGCGTCCGACGTGCGCCTGTTGGCCGACCTCGGCGTGAGCCAGTTCGGCGAGAGCCGCGACCAGGAGGCGCGGTCCAAGAGCGAGGATGTCGCACTCGAGGGCGTGGACCTGACTTGGCACTTCATCGGCCAGCTGCAGACCAACAAGGCGGCTTCGGTCGTCTCCTATGCCGACGTCGTCCACACCGCCGACCGCCCGAAGCTTGTTCGCGCACTCGCGACTGCGGCCGAACGGGAGGGGCGGCGGCCACGGGTCCTGGTCCAGGTCAACCTCGATCCCCGCCTCGATCCCAGTCTCGATCCCGGCCCCGACCCGCGTGCTCCGTCCGATGCGGCCCACACCTCCCGCGGAGGCATCGCTGTCGGCCACGCCGAAGGACTGGCCGACCTCATCGCCGGTAGTGCCGCACTCGATCTCGGCGGAGTGATGGCGGTGGCCCCGGCGGACGCCGACCCCGGCGAGGCCTTCGCGCGGTTGGCCGAGGTGGCGACACGCATACAGGCGTCGCACCCCGACGCCACCTGGGTCTCGGCGGGCATGAGCGGAGACCTCGAGGCGGCGGTGCGCCATGGAGCGACTCACCTGCGTGTCGGGAGCGCAATCCTCGGCTCGCGGCCGCCGCTTCGCTAACGTCACTGCAGCAACAGGTTTCGTATCACGCAGCTCACAAGGAAAAGGGAGTTCCACGATGGCTGGGGCGCTTCGCAAGACGATGGTCTACCTCGGGCTCGCCGAGGAGGACGAGCGCTACGACGGCTACGACAGCGAGCTGCGCGACTCCCGTGACGACGAGTACGCCCGCGCCGACCGTTCGGAGCGGCCCGACCGGTCGGCTCATCCCGACCGACCCGAGCGCGGGGCTGCCGTGACGTCACTGCCACGCCGGACGCAGGTGGCCACCTTGGTGCGCGAGCCCGAGGTGGGTCCCCTCAACCGGATCACGACGATCCACCCGCGGACTTATAACGAGGCCAAGACCATCGGCGAGGCGTTCCGCGAGGGCACCCCGGTGATCATGAACCTCTCGGACATGAGCGACGCCGACGCCAAGCGGCTGGTGGACTTCGCGGCCGGCCTCGTGTTCGGTCTGCACGGGACCATCGAGCGGGTGACGTCCAAGGTCTTCCTGCTCTCTCCTGAGCACGTCGAGGTGGCTGCCGAGGAGCCCGAGGCGGCTCCGGCCACCCGGGGCTTCTTCAACCAGTCCTGACGGGGCGTCCTCGGGCGTTCCACAGCAACCGCTGTGTGGATTGACAGCAACCATCAGCGACACTGGTCTCATGCGCCTCGTGGGATCCCTCTTCTCGACGGTGGTCTTCCTGTTCTTTCTCACGCTGATCGGGAGACTGATCTTCGACTGGGTCCAGGTGCTGTCTCGAGAGTGGCGCCCGCGTGGGGCGATCCTCGTCGTGGCGGAGGCCGTCTACTCGGTCACCGACCCGCCGTTGCGGCTGCTCCGTCGGGTCATCCCGTCGATCAACCTCGGCGGTATGCGCATCGACATCGCCTTTCTTGTGCTCATGGTGATCACCTCGATCCTCATGAACGTCCGCATCGCCTGACCCTCGCGCCACGCGTGCCACGCCTTTCGCGGCCGGCCACGCCCCGGGTCCCTCGCGCCTGCGCGCAGAGTCAGAACTCCCATCCCGCGCAGAGTCGGGTTGGACGTGGTTTCTCCGGGCGCTAACGTTGCCCCCGAACCGGCACGACGACCGAGGTGGAACTTATGGCGCTGACGCCCGAACAGATCCTCAACAAGCACTTCCAGACGACGCAGTTCCGCAAGGGCTACGACGAGCGAGACGTCGACGACTTCCTCGACGACGTCGTCGCGGAGATGCGCGCCCTTGTGGGTCAGCGCGACGACCTCAAGCACCAGCTGGACGAGGTCCAGTCCGGTCGAGGCTCACAGAACGGCTCTGACGGCCACGCGGGTGAGGTCGACGAGTCCCAGCTCGCCGGGCTGCGCGCGCGCATCTCCGAGGCGGAGTCGAAGGAGAAGGAGGTCGGCAAGCGTCTCTCCAAGGCGCAGGCCGACGTCGCCGCGGCGGAGGCACAGGTGCGTGACCGCCAAGGGGCCATCGACGCCTCCGTGCAGGAGCGTCTGGACGCCGCCGAGACCCGGGCCCGCGAGGCGAGTGAGGCCAGGGCTGCCGCCGAGCAGCGCGTGAGCCAGCTGGAAGGCGAGCTGCAGCTAGCCCAGCAGTCTGCTGCCGAGGCGCAGGAGAAGGTGCAGGCCGCCGAGCAGCGCGCGGAAGCCTCCTCCGCAGCCGCAGCCGAGGCGCACGAGAAGGTGCAGGCCGCCGAGCAGCGCGCCCAGGAGGCGCAGGAGCGCGCCGACCAGACAGCCGTCACGGAGGCTCCGGCCATGGCGCCCACCGAGGGCCAGTCTGCCGACACCAACACCGGCGTCATGCGTGCGGTCGCGGGGGGTGCCGCCGGTGGTGCGAGTGCAGCGGCGCTCATCGAGCTGGCACAGCGGTTGCACGACGAGCACGTGGGCAAGGGTGCAGCGCAGCGCGACGAGCTGATCTCCACCGGTCAGGCCACCCACGACGACCTGGTGAACACCGGCCAGAGCAAGCACGACGAGCTGGTCGGCGCCGCGCAGGCAACCCACGACGAGCTGATAGGCACGGCGCAGGCCAAGCACGACGAGCTGCTCATCACCGGCCAGTCACGCCACGACGAGCTGCTCTCGACCGCTCAGGCCCAACACGACACCCTCATCGCCGAGGCGACGGACCGCCACGACCAGATGATCACCGAAGGGCGCGAGCGGTCGACCGGGATGGTGGCCGAGGCACAGAACAAAAAGGCCGAGGTCCTCGGCGAGCTCGAGGAGGAGAAGGGCTTGCTGGAGCAGAAGATCGACCAGCTGCGCGGATTCGAGCGCACCTACCGCGGTCAGCTCAAGTCCTACCTGCAGGGCCAGCTCGACGACCTCGACCACACTGGCGCAGACTCGGCGCCGCAAGAGGCGACCGCCGCGGACACCGAGCCCGCCGACGCGGGCCAGACCACGACCTAGACGAGACCTAGACACGACCTAGACACGACCTAGACGCGACCTAGACGGGCGTGGGCGAGGGCGCGCGAAGCCCGCAGCCGCGTTGCCCGGATGGCGGCGGCCAACGCCGTCTCGACCGTGGATGGGGTGCGGACCGACGGGTCTGCACCCCATCGGCGCTCTGGCGACCGACAACGCACCGGTATCCCGGTGAGCCGGTTTGGAGCCGGCCTCCCGCGGGCCATATCCTCACCCCACTCGCCACCCCAGACCCGGAGACTTCAGGGGTGGTCAACCCAGCAGGAGGGGCCGGAACGTCATGGCAGGCACGAGGGTTACACCGAGCGGGACTGGACGAACCGCGTCCCCCCGGTCTACGAAAACCGCGCCGCGCGTCAGCAAGGCCGCGGCGCAAAAGACGGTGGTGACGAAGTCCGCGCCGAAGAAGACCACGGTCAAGGCGGCACCCGCGACGAAGGCGGCCAAGGCGGCACCCGCGACGAAAGCGGCCACCAAGGCCACGACCTCCAAGGCTCCACCAGCAACGAAGGCCACGACCACCAAGGCTCCACCAGCAACGAAGCGCGCGACCACCAAGGCCGCGACCACCAAGGCCGCGACGGCGACTTCCAAGGCTGCGGCCGGGACGAAGGCTGCGGCCGGGACAAAGGCTGCGGCCGGGACGAAGGCTGTGACCGGGACGAAGGCTGTGACCGGGACGAAGGCTGCGGCCCGGACAAAGGCTGCGCCCGCGGAGACCAAGGCTGCACCGGCGAAGGCTGCACCGACCAAGGCTGCACCGACCAAGCGGGCCACCGCCACGCATACTCCGGTTCGTTCCGCACACACCACCAAGGCGGCCGCCTCGACGGCAGCTGCGACCACCGCGACCACCACGACCACCACGGTGCTGCGCGTGGCCAGCACCGACGCCCCGTGGACTGCCACCGAGCTGCGGGAGATCCGCGACGAGCTCCAGAGCGAGCGGGCTCGAGCCATGGCCGACCTCGAGATCACCGAGGCGGACCTGCAGGGTCTGCTCCGCGACGCGGGGGAGGGCACCGGCGACGACCAGGCCGATGCGGGCGCGAGCATCTTCGGTCGGGAGTACGAGATGACCCTCGCCGCCAACTCCCGCGACAAGCTGAACCAGATCGAGCACGCCCTCGAGCGGCTCGACGACGGCAGCTACGGTGTCTGCGAGTCCTGCGGCAACCCCATCGGCAAGATCCGGCTGCAGGCCGCCCCCCGGGCCACGCTCTGCCTGACCTGCAAGACCCGGCAGGAGCATCGCTGATCTCTGACCCGGTTCCCGCACCACCGGCTCGCCGGCGGCGGTTGTTCGTCCTGCTCGGTGTGGTCGCCGTCGTCTGCTACGTCGCCGACCAGCTCAGCAAGGCGTGGGCCGTCCGCACCCTGACCGACCAGCCGCCGACCGACCTCGTGGGCTCCTTCCTGCGCCTGGAGCTCGTCCGCAACGCCGGCGCCGCGTTCTCGCTCGGCACCGGCAACACCTGGGTCCTCACGCTCATCGCCCTGGTCGTGCTCGTCGTCGTCATCCGCACCAGCCGTCGCCTCGGGTCCGCAGGCTGGGCCTGGGCTCTGGGGCTGCTGCTGGGTGGAGCCCTGGGCAACCTGACCGACCGGCTCGTGCGTGACCCCGGTTTCGGGCAGGGCCACGTCGTCGACTTCATCAACTACACCGGGCTGTTCATCGGCAACGTCGCCGACATCGCCATCGTGAGTGCGGCAGTCCTCATCGGGCTGCTGGCCGTGACCGGCCGTGGCGTCGACGGGACCCGGGATGGCGGCCGTCAGGGCGCCGCGCAGGCAGCCGATGACTGACACACGTACCCTCCTGGTTCCGCAGGGGCTGGAAGGCGAACGGGTCGACGCCGCCATCGCCCGGCTGTTCGGGCTGTCCCGGACCCGCGCGGCTGACCTCGCGGCCGGTGGCGAGGTGAGTCTCAACCACAAGGCAGCGGGCAAGTCGGACCGGGTCAGCGCGGGTGACCTCCTCGAGGTCACGCTGCCGGACCCAGCGGCCAGCGCGACCCTCGCGATCGTCGCCGAACCCGTCCCCGGCATGGCGATCGTGCACGACGACGACGATATCGTCGTGGTCGACAAGCCGGTAGGAGTGGCCGCCCACCCGAGCGTCGGCTGGACGGGACCCACGGTGCTCGGGGGCCTCGCCGCGGCCGGCTACCGGATCTCGACGTCGGGGGCCAGCGAGCGGCAGGGCATCGTCAGCCGGCTCGACGTGGGCACGTCCGGCCTGATGGTCGTCTGCAAGAGCGAACGTGCCTACTCCCTGCTCAAACGGGCCTTCAAGGCGCGCACGGTGGACAAGACCTACCACGCCCTCGTGCAAGGGCTCCCGGACCCGCTGGTCGGGACGGTCGACGCCCCCATCGGGCGGCACCCCGGCCACGACTACAAGTTCGCGGTGAAGGAGTCCGGAAAGCACGCGGTCACCCACTACGAGGTGGTCGAGGCGTTCCGCCACGCCTCTCTCCTGCAGATCCACCTGGAGACCGGCCGTACCCACCAGATCCGGGTGCACTTCGCCGCCCTGCACCATCCGTGCTGCGGTGACCTCACCTATGGCGCCGACCCGCGGCTGGCCGCCCGCCTGGGTCTGGAGCGGCAGTGGCTGCACGCGAGCGGGCTGGGCTTCGACCACCCGGGCACCGGCGCGTGGGTCACCTACTCCAGCCCGTTTCCCCCGGACCTGCAGCACGCCCTCGACGTCGTCTCCGCCGGCTGAACGCCTGGTCGGTATGCCGTCTCGCGCCCCCGGCTCCCCGGTGTCCCCGCCCGTTCGACCGCCCGACCCCTCAGCGCCCTGACCGTGGCGTTCCCGGCCGTATCGGTCGGCACGTCCCGCACCGCTGTCGACGTCATCACCGGCCGGCCCAAGGCATCCCGCCGACATCCGGCGACATGCGCTCCCGACACGCCGAGGGGTGTCGTCCGGCCGACCTAGACTCGTCCCCGATGCCCGACCAGACCGCCTCCCTGAGTCCGACTCCGACCCGCCCGCCGCCGACCCAGCAGCCAGCCGCCCGCGACGCGAGCTTCGTTCACCTGCACGTGCACACCGAGTACTCCATGCTCGACGGTGCGGCCCGGATCGACGAGCTGCTCCAGTCCGCGGCGGAGATGGGTATGCCGGCCATCGCCACGACCGACCACGGTTACGTCTTCGGGGCTTACGAGTTCTGGTCAAAAGCCCGCAAGTACGGCATCAAGCCGATTATCGGCGTCGAGGCATACCTCACGCCCGGCACCCACCGCGGGGACAAGACCCGGGTGAAGTTCGGGTCGGACTCGACCTCACGCGACGACGTCGGGGGTGGCGGCGCATACACCCACATGACGCTGCTCGCGCAGACGACGCAGGGCATGCACAACCTGTTCCGGCTGAGCTCGCTGTCCTCGCTCGAGGGGCAGTACTTCAAGCCGCGGATCGACCGCGAGCTGCTGTCCCGCCACGGCACCGGTCTCATCGCGACCACGGGCTGCGTCGGCGGCGAGATCCAGACCCGGTTGCGGGTCGGCCAGTACGACAAGGCCCGCGCCGCGGCGGGCGAGTTCCAGGACATCTTCGGCAAGGAGAACTTCTACGCCGAGGTGATGGACCACGGCATCCCGATCGAGCGGCAGACCCAGCGCGAGCTGATCCGGCTGGCCAAGGACCTGCAGCTGCCGCTGCTCGCTACCAACGACCTGCACTACACCAACGCCGCCGACGCCAAGGCGCACGCGGCGTTGCTCTGCGTGCAGTCCGGCTCGACGATGATGGACCCCAACCGGCTCAAGTTCGATGCCGAGGAGTTCTACCTCAAGAGCCCCGAGCAGATGCGTCACCTGTGGCGCGAGCTGCCCGAGGCGTGCGACAACACCTTGCTCGTCGCCGAGCGATGCGACGTCTCCTTCGTCGAGGGGGAGGGCCGCTACATGCCCGAGTTCCACTGCCCCGAGGGCGAGAACGAGGAGTCCTGGTTCATCAAGGAGGTCGAACGCGGGCTTCGGCTGCGCTACCCCGACGGGGTGCCCGACTACGCCACGAAGCGGGCGCACTACGAGACCGGGATCATCCTCGGCAAGGGCTATGCCGGTTACTTCCTCGTCGTCGCCGACTTCATCAACTGGGCCAAGGACAACGGCATCCGGGTCGGTCCGGGCCGCGGTTCGGGTGCGGGTTCCATGTGCGCCTACGCGCTGCGGATCACCGACCTCGACCCGGTCGAGCACGACCTCGTATTCGAACGGTTCCTCAACCCCGAACGTCCGTCGATGCCCGACTTCGACGTCGACTTCGACGAGCGTCGTCGCGGCGAGGTGATCCGCTACGTCACGCACAAATATGGCGAGGAGCGGGTCGCGCAGATCGTCACCTACGGCACCATCAAGGCCAAGCAGGCCGTCAAGGACGCCGCCCGGGTCCTCGGTCACCCCTTCGCGATGGGGGAGAAGCTCACCAAGACGATGCCGCCGCCGGTCATGGGTAAGGACATGCCGCTCACCGGCGTGTTCGACCAGGCGCACCCGCGTTACCACGAAGGTTCGGACTTCCGGGCGATCGCGGATGAGGACCCGCAGGCCAAGGAGGTCGTCGTGACTGCACTCGGTCTCGAAGGCCTGAAGCGGCAGTGGGGCGTCCACGCCGCCGGGGTCATCATGAGCAGCGAGCCGCTCATCGACCTCATCCCGATCATGCGCCGCGAGCAGGACGGCCAGATCATCACCCAGTTCGACTACCCCAGCTGCGAGACGCTCGGGCTGGTCAAGATGGACTTCCTCGGCCTGCGCAACCTCACCATCCTCGACGACGCCATCGAGAACGTGCGCGCCAACCGCGGCGAGGAGGTCGACCTCGACGTCCTGTCCAAGGACATGACCGACCCGGAGGCCTACAAGCTCCTCCAGCGCGGAGACACCCTCGGGGTCTTCCAGCTCGACGGCGGCGGCACCCGCACCCTGCTGCGCCAGATGCAGCCCACCCGCTTCGAGGACATCTCGGCGACCATCGCGCTCTACCGTCCAGGGCCGATGGCCATCAACAGCCACACCAACTACGCGATGCGCAAGAACGGCCGGCAGCCGAGCACGCCCATCCACCCCGAGCTGGCCGAGCCGCTCGCCGAGGTCCTCGACGCGACCTACGGGTTGATCGTCTACCAGGAGCACGTCATCCAGATCGCCCAGAAGGTCGCGGGCTACACCCTCGGCCGGGCCGACCTGCTGCGCAAGGCGATGGGCAAGAAGAAGAAGGAGGTCCTCGACGCTGAGTTCGCGGGCTTCCAGGCGGGGATGCAGGAGCAGGGCTACAGCGCCGGGGCCATCACGACGCTGTGGGACGCCCTCATGCCGTTCGCGGACTACGGCTTCAACAAGGCGCACGCCAAGGCCTACGCGCTGATCTCCTACTGGACGGCCTACCTCAAGGGCAACTACCCCGCCGAGTACATGGCCGCCCTGCTCACGAGCGTGCGCGACGACAAGGACAAGTCGGCGCTCTATCTCAACGAGTGCCGCCGGATGGGCATCAAGGTGTTGCCGCCCGACGTCAACGAGTCGGTCGCGGGCTTCGCAGCGGTCGGCACCGACATCCGGTTCGGCATGGCGGCGATCCGCAACGTCGGCCATAACGTCGTCGAGGCGGTCGTGCGCACCCGCGCGGAGAAGGGCGCGTTCTCCTCGTTCAAGGACTTCCTGGGCAAGGTCCCGGCTGTCGTCTGCAACAAGCGCACCATCGAGTCCCTCATCAAGGCCGGCGCCTTCGACTCCCTCGGGGAGAGCCGGCGCGGCATGCTCGAGGTGCACGTGCTGTTCGTCGACGCGCTCGCCGACGTCAAGCGACAGGAGGCGATCGGCCAGGACAGCCTGTTCGGCTCCTTCGGCGGGTTCGGAGACGCCGGCGGAGCAGGAGACGAGGCCGGTATTCCAGGGGGTGGCGACGCGTTCGACGGCCTGCCGCCGGTGCCGCGGCAGGAGTGGGACAAGCAGACGCTGCTCACCTTCGAGCGGGAGATGCTCGGTCTCTACGTCTCCGACCACCCGCTCTTCGGGATCGAGCATGTCCTGACCCAGCACGCCGACACCTCGATCGCCTCCCTCACGGGCGACGAGCCGAAGCCCGACGGCACTCCGGTGACCATCGCCGGACTGATCACCGGCCTGCAGATCAAACGGACCAAGAAGGGCGACCTCTGGGCGATCGCCACCGTCGAGGACCTCGAAGGCGCCATCGAGTGCCTGTTCTTCCCCAGCGCCTACCAGAGTGTCGGACCGCTGCTGCGCACCGACGTCGTCTGCGTGGTGAAGGGCCGGGTCAGCAGCCGCGACGACGCGGTCTCGGTCTTCGCCCAGGAGCTGACGCTGCCCGACGTCAAGGAGGGGCCGCGCGGACCGATCGTCCTGACCCTGCCGCTGGCTCGGGCGACCGATGCGGTCGCGCAGGAGATCAAGAAGGTCCTGGGCGAGCACCCCGGCGTGACAGAGGTGCACCTCAAGCTGACCCAGCCGGGACGCTCGGTGCTCCTGCGAGTGGACGACGGACTTCGCGTCACCGCGTCACCGTCGCTGTTCGGCGATCTCAAGGCGCTCCTCGGTCCGGCCTGCCTGGCCTGATGCGCGCAGGTGACCGGCGGCGGATCGCGGGCGAGCGGTTCGCGGCCATGTGGCTCGACCCCCCGGCGTCCCGGCGGACCGGTCCGGGCGGTGGCGCCGAACCGATGGGCGACCTCATCGAGCGCACGGTCGCCCACCACCTGGCGATGCAGGCGCAGGACGCCGCGGGCGGGATGTGGTCGGTCGGCGTCCGGACGGGCGCGGCAGGCGCGGCGGGCGCAACACTGACCGACGTCGAGGCGGCGATCGCCGACCGCAGGATCACCCGGTCCTGGCCGATGCGCGGCACCCTGCACCTGATGGCGACCCGGGACGTGCGCTGGATGTGCCGCCTGCTCAACCCCGCGATCGTGGCGGCCCGACGGCTGGTCTTCGAACGCTCCGGGCTGACCGAGACGATCGTCGGAACCGCCCGCGACCTGCTCGTCGCCGCGCTCTCGGACGTGGGCATCCTGAGCCGGCCGGATGCCATGACGGTCCTGGGCCGCGCCGGCATCGACACCACCGATCAGCGTGGCTACCACCTGCTCGGCCGGTTCTGTCAGGAGGGTCTGCTCTGCCAGGGGCCGGCCGCCGGGCGGCAGCCGACGTTCGTGCTGCTCGACGACTGGGTCCCGTCCTCCTGGGACCCCGGACGTGAGGAGGCCATGGCGGCGCTCGCCAGCCGCTACGTCGCCAGCCATGGGCCGGTCACCGTCCGGGACCTGGCCGGCTGGAGCGGGCAGGGGCTGACGTTCACGCGTGAGGCCGTCGCGCTCGCCGGGGATGCGCTGACCACGCAGGAGATCGGTGGGGTGACCTACCTGGTGTCGACGACCCGGCACGAGGTGCCCTCACGCGCCCGGGTATGCCTGCTGCCCGGTTTCGACGAGCTCCTGCTCGGCTACAAGGACCGGTCGGCGATGCTCACTCCCGACGAGGAGCTCCTGGTGGTCCCCGGCAAGAACGGCATGTTCCTGTCCACCGTCGTGGTCGGCGGCATCGTCGTCGGGCTCTGGCGGCGGCAGCCGGGCACGCGTCGCCTGGTCCTGACGATCCTGCCGTTCGCCACGATGAGCGCGACTCGGCGCGGTGAGGTCAAGCGCGCCGGCGCGGCATACGGGCGCTTTGTCGGGCGGGAGGTAGAGGTGAGGTTCGACGAGTGAGCGTGCGGGGCCGCTCGTGCATAGGGTGCTGAGGTGCCTTCCCCCGTGCCCCCACCTCCGCACGCACCGCGCGAACCCGTCGTACGAACGCTGCACGGCGACGCGGTGACCGACGAGTACGCCTGGATGGCCGATCGGGAGGACCCGCGGCTGCGTCGCTACCTCGAGGCCGAGAATGCCTACGCCGGGGCGATGACCGCCGACGTCCAGCCGCTCGAAGCCGAGATCTTTGGTGAGATCAAGGCCCGGACCAAAGAGACGGATCTGAGCGTTCCCGTCCGGCACCAGGACTGGTGGTACTACTCGCGGACGATCGAGGGCGAGCAGTACTCCGTGCAGGCGCGAGTGAGCGTGCACGAGAGCCCCACCCGTCCGGTCCTCGAGGCCGATGGGCCGCCGGCGTTCGAGCAGGTCCTGCTCGACGAGAACGCCGAGGCCGCCGGTCACGAGTTCTTCGGGCTCGGTGCGAGCGACGTCTCCCCGGACGGGCTGCTGCTCGCCTACGCTGTGGACCTCGCGGGCGACGAGCGGTTCGACCTACGGGTCCGGGTCGTCACAACCGGCGAGGTGGTCGACGACTCGGTGCGACAGATCGGCGCCGGGATCGCTTGGTCCCTGGCCGGGGACTACCTGTTCTATACGCGGGTCGACCAGGCCTGGCGCCCGTTCGAGGTGTGGCGGCACGAGGTCGGGCGGCCCTCGGAGGATGACGTGCTCGTTCTGCGTGAGGAGGACGAACGGTTCTCGCTCGGCGTCGGGAGCTCGCGGGACGACAACTGGGTGATCGTCGGCATCGGGTCGAAAACCAGCTCCGAGTACCACCTCATTGACGCGCACGAGCCCACCGGCCCAGCGCGCGTCGTCTCCCCGCGTCAGCGGGACGTCGAGTACGAGCTCGAGATCCACGGTCATTGGGCCTATCTCGTCCACAACCGCGGCCGTGTCAACTTCGAGCTGGCCCGCGCCCTGGTCGCCGGTGGCGAGACGGGTGAGTGGCAGCTTCTCGACGTCACGGCCCCCGACGAGTACCTCACCGGCGTCGACGCGTTCGACGGGTTCCTCGCCCTCTCACTGCGATCTGGCGGCCAGACGGGCGTACGCATCGTGCCGCTGGACCCGTTCTCGGACAACGGGATCGGCACGTCCTGGGACGTCGGGTTCGACCAGGAGGTCCGGACCGTCTATGTCGGCGACAACCCCGACCCGGCGACGGGCACCCTGCAGGTGCATCTGACGTCGATGGTCACGCCCCCGACGGTCTACGACTTCGACGTCGACACCCGGGAGCTGACCTTGCTCAAACAGCGCGAGGTCCTCGGAGGGTACGAGCCGGGCGACTACGTCGAGAGCCTCGAGTGGGCTGCGGCCGAGGACGGCACCCGCATTCCGATCGCCGTGGTCCGCCATCAGTCCACCCCGCTCGACGCGACCGCGCCCGGGGTGCTCTACGCCTACGGCTCCTACGGCATCCCGCTGGACCCGTCCTTCTCGGTGGCCCGACTGTCGTGGCTGCAGCGCGGTGTTGTCTTCGCCGAGGCCTTGGTCCGTGGCGGGTCGGAGCTGGGTCGCGCCTGGTACGACGACGGCAAGCTCGAGCGCAAGCAGCACACCTTCGACGACTTCGTGACCTGCGCACGGCATCTTGGTGCAGTCGGGTTCGTAGACCCGGACCGTCTTGCCGGCAAAGGAGGTTCGGCGGGAGGCCTCCTCATCGGAGCGGTCGCCAACCAGGCCCCTGAGCTGTTCCGGGCGTTACACCTGCAGGTCCCGTTCGTCGACTCGCTGACCACGATGCTCGACGAGACCCTCCCTCTGACGGCGGGGGAGTGGGAGGAGTGGGGCGACCCGGTCGGCAGCGCTCAGGCATACCAGTGGATGAAGGCGTACGCGCCGTACGACAACATCGCGGCTCGCGACTACCCCGCCATCCTCGTCACGACGAACATCAACGACACGCGCGTTTATGTCACCGAACCGGCCAAGTGGGTGGCCCGGTTGCGAGATCTCGCGACCAACGACCCCGCGACGGCGCCGATCCTGTTCCGCACCGAGATGCGTGGCGGCCACCTCGGCAGCTCCGGTCGCTACGACGCCTGGCACGAAACCGCGTGGGAGCTGGCCGTCCTGCTCCACCTCCTCGCCCCGCGCCTGCCCTCACGGTCCTGACGGTCCTGGACTGTTTCGTGAAACAAGGGGCCCCCCAGGAGGGGACAGAACTTTCACGCTTGCCGGGGGCGCCCGTGAGACGGGCGGGAGTGTCAGGCATCCGGAGCCTAAAATCGTCCTCATGATGTCCACGCTCGACCTGCGGGGTCGCCCGCTCGAGGTGCTGGCCCTGCGCGCTGCACTGCCGCGGGCCGAGTTCGACGTCGAGGCGGCCCTGCACGAGGTCCGGCCGATCGTCGAGGACGTCCGACACCGCGGCGCGGCGGCACTGCGAGACCTCGGTGAGCGGTTCGACGGGGTGCGGCCCACCCGGCTGCGCGTTCCCGCCGAGGTCCTTGCCGCCGCCCTCGACCAGCTCGAGCCGTCGTTGCGCGCCGCCCTCGAGGAGTCGATCCGGCGAGCCCGGCTCGTGCACGCCGACCAGCGACGCACCGATGTCACCACGCAGGTCGTCCCCGGCGGGACGGTCACGCAGCGGTGGGTGCCCGTCGACCGGGTCGGCCTCTACGTCCCCGGGGGTCTGGCCGTCTACCCCAGCAGCGTCGTGATGAACGTCGTCCCCGCCCAGCTGGCCGGGGTGGCGTCCCTGGCGGTCTCCAGCCCGCCGCAGCGCGAGAACACGGGCGTGTTCACGGGATATCCCAACCCCACGATCCTCGCGACGTGCGCCCTGCTCGGCGTCGACGAGGTGTATGCCGTCGGGGGCGCCCAGGCGGTCGCCATGTTTGCGTTCGGCTTCCGTGACACACCCGACGAGCTCGGCGAGGTCAGCGAGGTCGGCGGCAAGCTCGCGTCTGACCCGGTCGTCTGCGACCCGGTCTCACTGGTCACCGGCCCGGGCAACATCTGGGTCGTCGCGGCGAAGCGGCTGCTGAAGGGTCTCATCGGCATCGACGCCGAGGCCGGTCCCACCGAGATCGCCGTCCTCGCCGACGACTCCGCTGACGCCGAGCACGTGGCGGCCGACCTGGTCAGCCAGGCCGAGCACGACCCGCTCGCCGCGGCCGTGCTCGTCACGGACAGCCCGGCGCTGGCCGCGTCCGTCGGTGCGGCCCTGACCCGGCGGGTCGCGGGAACCAAGCATGGTGAGCGCATCGCCACCGCGCTGTCCGGCACGCAGTCGCGCATCGTCCTCGTGGACGACGTCGCAACGGGCCTGGCGGTCTGCAACGCCTACGCCGCCGAGCACCTCGAGATACAGACCCGCGACGCGGCGGCTGTCGCGGCTGGGGTCCGCAACGCCGGAGCCGTGTTCGTCGGGCCCTGGGCGCCGGTGAGCCTCGGCGACTACGCCGCGGGCTCCAACCATGTCCTACCCACAGCCGGGTGCGCGTGCCACAGCAGTGGACTGTCGGTGCAGTCGTTCCTGCGGGGGATCCACGTCGTCACGTATGACGAGCCCGCGCTGCGTGACGTCGCGCACCACGTCGTGACCTTGGCGGAGTCGGAGAACCTCCCCGCCCATGGTGAGGCGGTCACCGCCCGCTTCGGCGACGCCGTCCCCGAGCCGCGCCACGCCGATATCGATACCGACACCGAAGCGCCACGATGAGGCCCGAGATCGCCGGCCTGCTCCGCGAGGACCTGCGGGGACGGCAGCCCTACGGCGCGCCCCAGCTCGATGTCCCGGTCCGCCTCAACACCAACGAGAACTCGTATGCCGTCCCCGAGGACGTCGTCGCGGCGATCGTCGAAGAGGTGCGCGCGGTGGCCGCCCACCTGAACCGCTACCCCGACCGCGAGTTCACCACGCTGCGTGAGGCGCTCGCGGCATACCTGCGGGCACAGACCGGTGTCGCCGTCGAGGCGGACCAGGTCTGGGCGGGCAACGGTTCCAACGAGGTGCTGCTGCACCTGGTCCAGGCGTTCGGCGGCGTCGGTCGCACAGCGCTCGGCTTTACCCCCGCGTACTCGATGCACCCGATCATCACGCGCACCACCGGCACGACGTGGGTCGACGGACTGCGGGGCACCCCGACAGGCGTGTTCGACCTCGACTCAGACCTTGCGGTAGCCCAGGTGCGGCGGCACCGACCGCAGATCATCTTCCTCTGCTCGCCGAACAACCCGACGGGCACGGCGCTCGACCTCGACGTCGTCCGCGCAGTCCTGCAGCAGGCTCCGGAGTCCTTGGTCGTCGTCGACGAGGCATACGCCGAGTTCGCCCGTCCCGGCACACCCAGCGCGATGACCCTGCTGGCCGGCCACCCCCTGCTCGTCGTCACCCGCACGATGAGCAAGGCGTTCGCCCTCGCCGGCGCCCGGGTGGGCTACCTCGCGGCGGACCCCGACCTCGTGGACGCGCTGCGCCTCGTGCGCATGCCCTACCACCTGAGCGACCCCACTCAGGCGGTCGCCCTGGCCGCGATCCGGCATGACGCGAGCCTGCTCGCCACCGTCGAGGCAGTCAAGCGGCAACGCGACGACCTCGTCGACAAGCTCGGTGCACTGGGATTCCCGCCGGTGCCGAGCGACGCGAACTTTGTGCTGTTCGGCGGGTTGGCCGACGAACGGACCACCTGGCAGGCCCTGCTCGAGCGCGGGGTGCTCGTGCGCGACGTCGGGATCCGGCACCACCTGCGCGTGACTGCCGGTACCCCTGACGAGAGCGAGGCGTTCCTGCTCGCGCTGGGCGATCTGCCAGACTCACACCGTCAGCTCCCGGCACCGGCCGGGAACGAGCAGGCGCGGGAGGGAGCACCGGCATGAGCGACACGAGCAGCACGACGGTTGCCCCGCACCGTCGCGCGCACCTGACCAGGGCCACCAGCGAGTCCAAGGTCGAGCTGACCCTCGACCTCGACGGCACCGGAGAGTCCGACGTCGCGACCGGGGTGCGGTTCTACGACCACATGCTCGCCTCGTTCGCGAAGCACTCCCTGATCGACCTCACGGTCGTCGCCGAGGGCGACGTCGACGTCGACGCGCACCATACCGTCGAGGACGTCGCGATCGTCCTCGGGGACGCGCTGCGCGAGGCGCTGGGCGACAAGTCAGGCATCTCGCGGTTCGGCGACGCGACCGTGCCCCTGGACGAGGCGCTCGTCCAGGCTGTCGTCGACGTCGCGGGCCGCCCCTATGTCGTGCACACCGGGGAGCCCGCGGGCCAGGAGTACGTCGTCATCGGTGGCACCTACACCGGCTCCCTCACCCGGCACGTCCTGGAGACCCTCGCCTACCACGCCGGGATCGCGCTGCACGTCCGGGTCCTGTCCGGCCGCGACCCGCACCACATCGTCGAGGCCCAGTTCAAGGCGGTCGCCCGCGCGCTACGCGCCGCAGTCGCGTTCGACCCGCGCGTGACGGGCATCCCGAGTGCCAAGGGCAGCCTTTAGGCGTGGACCGGCATGGATCGGCACGGCACGACATGGTGAGGGGCGCTGCGCAGTCCCGCGAGACCTCGCGAGGCCTGCTTCTCGTGCACGCCGGAGGGCCGAGCTCTGCACCCGGGCCCATCGCCACTGTCGAGCGCTGGGCTGAGTCCGGCGTCGTCGGGCTGACGGTGGTGCCGCTCGAGCGCGGCTGGGTCGGTGTCGTACCGACGACTGGGGTCAGCGCCGTCGGGGCGCCCTACGAGGACGCCCTGCCGCTGCTGCTCAACCGCTCGCTCCCGCATCGGCTGCGCCCCGCGATCGGGCTCGGGGTCGTCGGGCGTCGGGGCGTGGTCTGCGTCACGCCGGCGGGCTGGCGCGCGGTGCGCCGGTGGCTGGTCTGGCAACCCGGAAGGGGTGTCGTGCACCCGGGCGGCCTCGCTGTGGCCCGGCTGGCCGACCTCGTTCGCGCCGCCGGCGTCGCCGACCCTTCGGCGGTGGGCGGTCTGGCCGACGTGCTGCACGATCCGGCGGGCGACGCCCGCCTGATGGTCGCTGACGTGCTGGTGGCACTCGACCTCCCGGGCGCCGCCCTGCTCGACGGCGGACCGGCGGTGGGACGGCTGCCCGGTGCGACGGTCGTGCAGCCGGGCGCGGTTGCGGTCCGCCGCTTCGCTAAGGCCACCCGCGAGAACGTGATGTGGCGCGACGAGATGGAGGGCTCCGGACGATGAGCGCCCGTGTGGTGGTCCTCGACTACGGAAGTGGAAACGTCCACTCGGCTCTGCGCGCACTCGAGCGCGTGGGCGCCCAGGTGTCACTGACCAGCGACGCCACCGAGGCCCTCGGCTGCGACGGGTTGTTCGTGCCGGGTGTGGGCAACTTCCATGCCTGTATGCGCGGGTTGCGCGAGGCCGACGGTCCGCGCATCATCGACCGTCGGCTCGCCGGAGGCCGACCGGTCCTCGGGGTCTGTGTCGGCATGCAGGTGCTCTTCGAGGGCTCCAGTGAACCCTCGACGGGTCTCCCGGTGGAGGGGCTGGGAGAGTGGCCCGGCACGGTCGACCGGCTCGTCGCCGACGTCGTGCCACACATGGGGTGGTCCAAAGTCGTTGTCGGAGAGGGATCTTCACTGTTCTCAGGGGTGGAGGACGAGCGGTTCTACTTCGTCCACTCCTACGCCGCTCAACGCTGGACCCTCCACCCCGAAGGGTCGTTCGCCGTGGTTGCACCCGTCGTCACGTGGGCGACGCATGGGAACGAGTTCGTCGCCGCGGTCGAGAACGGGCCGTTGTCGGCGACCCAGTTACACCCGGAGAAGTCCGGCGACGCGGGCGCTCACCTGCTGGAGAGCTGGGTGGGCTCGCTGTGAACGAGGCAGGGCGCCCAGAGCGACTCGAGCTGCTTCCCGCCGTCGACATCGCGGGTGGGCGGGCGGTCCAGCTCGTCCAAGGGGTAGCGGGTTCGGGGGGTGAGTTCGGCGACCCCTGGGAGGCGGCGCTCGCCTGGCAGGAGCAGGGCGCCGAGTGGCTGCACCTCGTCGACCTCGACGCGGCGTTCGGACGGGGAAGCAACCGGGAAGTCGTCGAGAGGATCGTCGGTCGCCTGGACATCCGGGTCGAGCTGTCCGGTGGCATCCGCGACGACGACTCGTTGGCGGCTGCGCTCGCGACGGGTTGTCGCCGGGTCAACCTCGGCACCGCGGCCCTGGAGCATCCGCAGTGGACGGCCCAGGTGATCGCCGAGCACGGTGACCGCGTGGCCGTCGGGCTCGACGTACGCGGGACGACACTCGCGGCGCGTGGGTGGACCAGGGACGGCGGCGACCTCTGGGCGACGTTGGAACGGCTGGACCGAGAAGGGTGCGCGCGTTACGTCGTCACGGACGTCAACAAGGACGGCATGCTGGCCGGCCCGAACATCGACCTGCTGCGGCAGGTCTGTGACCGCACGGACCGGCCGGTCGTGGCCTCAGGGGGCGTGTCGACACTTCAGGACGTCGCGGCGTTGCGGACGCTCGTCCCCGCCGGCGTCGAGGGGGTGATCGTCGGCTCGGCGCTTTACCGTGCGGCGTTCACCCTGTCGGAGGCGCTCGAGGCGGCGGGACGCCCGCCCCGATGAGCGACTCCGGGACCATCGGTGGTCGTGCCTACCGCGAACGCCATTCGTCCGGCGGGCTCTGGGAGCAGGAGTACGGCTACTCCCGCGCCATCCGGGTCGGCCGCCAGGTATTGGTCGCCGGCTGCACCTCCATGGTCGACGGTCGAGTGCACTACCCTTCCGATCCCGCGGCCCAGCTGAGGGTCGCGATCGAGACGGTACTCGACGCGTTGGCCGCGCTCGGCGCTGGCCCCGACGACGTCGTACGGACCCGGATGTACGTCACCCACCGGCGCGACTGTGACGCGGTCGGTCGGGTGCATGCCGAGTACTTCGGGGCCACCCCTCCCGTCGCCACGATGGTCATCGTGTCGGGGCTGCTCCATCCCGACATGCGTGTGGAGATCGAGGTCGACGCGGTGCTGGCACAGGACACCTCGGCGTGAGCGACCACCCTCGCGCCGACAGCGCCGGAATACCGTGGGCCGGCAGGGCGCTCGGCTCGACAGGGTTCGAGAACGATGCCGGCACGGCCGACCCGGTGCTCGTCGCCGCCGTGCGGGCGCGGGCGGCATGCCCCTCTGCGGAGGCGGACGGCACGCTGTTCCGGGCGGTCCGCACGGCCCGGTGGCTGGTGCCGGTCGTCGCGATGCTGGGCGAGATGGGTGAGGCCCCCCGCGACGGGTCGGGTCACGGCCTTCGTGTCGAGAAGTCCGTCGACATGGCCGTGGTGACCTTGACCGGACCGGACGGCCGTCGAGCCCTGCCGGCGTTCACCTCCGTCCAGTCGCTCGCGGCCTGGGACCCCGCCGCTCGGCCGGTGCCGGTGTCTGCCGACCGGATGGCGCAGGCAGCCGTGGCCGAGGGCTGCCAGGTGGTCGTGGTCGACGTCGCCGCAGACGAGGTGACGGAGCTGCGGCCCAGTATGGTCTGGGCGCTCGCCCAAGGCGGTGAATGGCAGCCTGCTCATCTGGATCCCATTGTTGCACAGGCTGTCTCGCGTGCCGCGTCCGACGAAGCGGACATCGGCTCGCACCGCGTCGAGGAGGGCGAACCCGTCGGGTCCGGCATCCTGCGACTCGTCCTGGGCCTGCGCCCCGGGCTGGATGCGACCCAGGTCGAACAGGTCGCCACCCGGGTCGCCGAGCAGCTGGCCACCGACGGGGAGTTCCGCGCCCGCGTGGACGAGCTCACCTTCACGATCGAGGCCGCCCCGATCGCCTGACCTGGCGGCTGACGGCGACGAGTCAGGCGATCAGGCCTAGCGCGTCAGGCGTCTTGTCCAGCACCTTCGTGGGGTCGGCTCCCAGCACCTTGTCGAGGACCTCGCCGTAGACGGCCCGGAAGTCCGTGGTCGTCTTGAGGTCACCGTTGTCGAGGTCGGTGAGCGACGGCTCGTCGCCGTGGAACCCCGGCGCCACCGCGTCGCCGATCAGGAAGACCGGTCCTGCCGTGCCGTGGTCGGTGCCTTCGGAGGCGTTCGCCTTGACCCGGCGCCCGAACTCCGAGTACGCCATCATCACCACATCCTTCTCACGGGCCTGCCCGGCGAGCGAGGCCCGGAACGCCGTGATCGCCTTGTCCATCTGGGTCAGCTGCGAGGTCTGCGCCACCTTCTCGTCGGCGTGGGTGTCGAATCCGGACACCGACACGGCGTAGACCCGGGTCGGCACGTTGGCCTTGATGCATCGCGAGACCACGTCGAGCTGGGCAGCCAGGCCGGCCCGGTTGCCGTTGCCGGCGGCGTCACCACCCGCCTCGTCACCCGACTGGGCCACGATGTCGCCGAACGTCTGCTGACACCGCTGCTGCGCCGCGTAGGACGCGACGACCAGCTTCGCGGCCGGCCCATCGCGCACGTCGGCCGACGAGAAGGCCTTGAGGGTGGACGTCGCCATGGCGGCTTTGCTCGAGCTCCCGCTGACCGCCAACGCGGCGGCGGTGGCCTTGGTCCCGACCGCCAGCGGCGGCAGCACCTCACCGATGTTCAACGCCAGCAGCGGGTCGTCGCCCGCGGTGTCGAGCCAGCGCCCGATCCAGCCGCTTGGCACCGGTGCCTCGGGGGACGCGGTCTGCCAGATGTCCATCGACCGGAAGTGGCTGTGGTCCGGCTTCGGGTACCCCACGCCGCGAACGATGGCCAGCTTCTTCTGGGTCCACAGGTCAGACATCCCCTTCAGCCCTGGGTTGAGGCCCAGCGCGCCGTCGAGGTGCAGCACCTCCTCCGGCTTGTACGCGAGGTCTGGCCGCGAGTCGTGGTAGGCCGGGTCGGCAAACGGGATCACCGTGTTGAGGCCGTCGTTGCCGCCGTACATGGTCAGCAGGACCAGGATCGGCGTGTTCGACGCGAGCGGAGTCTCGTGGCCACGGGCCAAGACTCGTTCGAGCGTGACACCGCCGGCACCGGCCAACAGCGCGACGGCACCGGTCACGCCGGAGGCGCGCAGGAAGCTGCGGCGGGTCAGCCCGTCCATGGGCTTCTTCGGGTCGAGGGGCGGGAGGTTCGTCATCAGATCACCAAGTTCTCTGGGCAGACGAGGGCAGCCGAGACCAGCCGCTTCGGGTCGTTCGTGAGGGGGGTGAGGGCGGCCGACGTGCGCGCCGAGAGAGCCGGTATGCCGAGTAGGTGCGCCACCGCGTCGACGCGTGCGGCGGGGCCTACGTCCGCCACGGCGTGCAGGTCGCCCGCGGCGGCCAGCAGGTTGGCGGTCTGGACCCGGGTAGTCGCCGACGCTGTGGAGAGCCACGCCTGCCCGGACGGCCAACCGCTCACGTTGGGTGGGTAGAGCGGCAGCTGGCCGAGGTCGCGCATGGCTGCCGTCATCTTCTTCACGGTGGCGTCGTCGGTCGGCACGGCGAGCGAACGCATCGCACCCACCACCCACTCGACGGGTGAGGCGACCCGCGAACCAGCCGTGGCGGCATACGTCGGGTCGGTCAACATGGCCCGGAACATCCTCGAGAGGTCACGCGAGGACCCGTATGCCGCCACGATCCTGGCGAGGGTGTCCGCGGTCGGCGCATCGGGACTCACCAGCAGCTGCCACCAGCGAGTCGCGACGAAGGCAGCGGAGGCTTTCTGGTCCAGCACCACGCGGACGAATCCGGGTGCGTCGAGGTTCGCCGTGGTGCCGAGGACGGTCTTCGGCTGGGTGTCATGCCGTTTGGCCACGAAGCTTGCGGTGTCGTTCTGTCGCGAGATCGTCCAGCCGGTAAGCGACCGGGCGCCTTCGCGTACGTCCTGCTCGGTGTACCCGCCACCATGGCCGAGGGTGAACAGCTCCATGAACTCGCGCGACAGGTTCTCGTTCGGCGCTTTCAGCGTGTTCTGCTGCGCATCGAGCCAGTAGAGCATCGCCGGGTCGACGATCATGGCCTGCGCGAGATCCGAGAAGCTGCCACGACCCAGGGAGCGCAAGCTCTGGTTCTGGGCGAGCAGCATGGGCGCGGACTTGACCTTCGTCGCCGAGGTGGCGAAGTGGTTGTGCCAGCCGAAGGTCAGCTTCTCGACGAGCGGGTTCTGCGCGGTGACCATCCGGGTGACCCACCACCCGACCACCTGGCTGATCTGGTCCTTCTCCTGTTGCCGCCGCTTCTGCCGGTCGGTCATCGAGGCGTCCTTGCCGAGCGGCGGCACCACCTCGAACGACGGCGTCGGCGTGGCTGCGACGCCTGGGTCAGCGGCCACCTGCGCAGCCAGGGCCGCGTCCAGCCATGCCGCCGGCCCCGCGGCCGCCACCGCGTCGACCAGCGCTCCGGAGGCGCCGAAGCCCACGCTACGCACGAGGTGCGCGGCCTCGGCCCAGGTTTCTGAGGTGCTCATGACCTCAGGGTGCACCTCGGACATTCGAGCAATGTCAGGGCTGGGTGCGCATTCGGTCCGGCTCCGCCGACTGAGCGGGCTGGGGGCCAGGCAGGTGGCTCGTCGGGTGACTCGTCGGGTGGCTCGTCGGCGGGACGGTCGGCTCGGCGGTGGTCGGCGCCCCCGCGAGCGGCAGGCGGATCGTGAACCTGGCCCCACCCTCGGCGGCGTGCCCGGCCTCGACCGTGCCGCCGAGCCGCCCGACGAGGCGTTGGACGATCGCCAGTCCGAGCCCGGTGCCGACCTGCCGAACCCCGCGGTACCGCTCGTAGAGGACCGACCGTTCGAACGCCACCGGCAGGTCGTCGTCGGTCAGTCCGGGGCCTCCGTCCCGGATCTCGAGCACTCCGAAGGCCGCCGCCGAAACCACCTCGGTATGCGTGGCGACGATGATCGGGGCGCCTGCCGGCGTGACGCGCAGCGCGTTCTCGAGCAGCCCGTCGAGGGCCTGCCGCAACCGCTGGGGGTCAGCCACCACGGGCACCGGGATCCGGTCGGTCTCGACCGAGAATGGCACGTCCATCGGCGCGCAGCGGCGTGACCAGGTTTCGCCGGCCACGGTGACGAGGTCGACGAGGTCCACCCGAGTGGGATGCATCGACATCTCCGCGCCGTCCAGGCGAGCGAGGTCGAGCAGGTCGGCAACGAGCCTCTCGAGACGCCGCGCCTCGTCGCCGATGACGACACCGACTCCGGCGAGACGGTCGGCCGGGACCACGCCGTCGGCGAGCGACTCGGCGTAGCCGGTGATGGCCGTGAGCGGAGTCCTCAGGTCGTGCGAGACGGAGAGGAGGAACTCGCGCTGCCGGGCCTCGGAGTGAGAGAGCGCGCCCGCGAGACGGTTGACGGAGGCGGCGACCTCGGCGACCTCCCGCGGACCGGTTTCGGGGATCGCGACGTCGCGCGACCCCGTGGCGAGGGCCGTGGTGGCTGCGGCAGTGCGCCGCAGCGGCAGCGACAGCCGCCAGGCGACGAGCAGGCCGATGACCACGGCGGCCAGCGCGGTCAGCACGAGCAGCCAGCTGATCTGACGGAGGGCCTGCTGGGTCAGGGCCACGGCATCCCCCCGCCGCTGGGCCAGCACGATCCCCCCGGCCGGCGTCGGACGGGCCTCGACGAGCACCGCGCCGTCGTCGCGAGGCAGCCGCAGCGACAGCGACTGACCGGCGGCCAGCTGGCGTACCTGCTCGTTGGTAAGGGCGTTCTTGGCCAGCAGGTCGCCGACCAAGGTGGGGCCGTCGCCACGTGTCCGCACCACCGCGATCTGGACGCTGATCGACTGCAGCGCCTTGCGGGCCCTGGCCTGCGCCGAGTCCGGGCTGGTCCCGGTCTGAACCGTCGCCTGGGCCTGGTCGGCGAGAGCCACGAGCGCCGAGCGGGCCGTCTCCTCACTGGCTCGCTGGACCAGGTTGACCCCGATGATCCCGGCTGCGACACAGGTGAGGATGGCGATGGAGGCGGTCAGGACCGCGATCCGCGCCGCGAGGGAGGACCGACGCCACCGGAGCCGGCGATCGAACCGCCGCCTGAACCACCCCGCCTGAGCCTCAGCCACGGCGGCCGGCGGCCGGCTGCTGGGCGGAGTACCCGACGCCACGGACGGTGCGGATGACGTCGTGCTCGCCGAGCTTGGCCCGGACCTGTGCGACGTGGACGTCGACCGTCCGCTGGCCGGCCGAGGTGTCATATCCCCACACGTCCCGCATCAGCTGGTCCCGGGTGTAAACCCGACCGGGTGCTGCCATCAGGTGTGCGAGGAGGTCGAACTCCGTTGCGGTGAAGGCAACCTCGTCGTCCCCGGCGAAGACGCGTCGCTCGTCGGGCAGTAGCCGCACGTCCCCGCACACCAGGCTTCGAGCCGCACCGGACGAGTCCGCCGCCTCGGTGACCCGGGCCCGGCGAAGGACGCTGTTGATCCGGGCGATCACTTCGCGCGGCGAGAACGGCTTGGTCACGTAGTCGTCGGCGCCGAGCTCCAGCCCGACGACCCGGTCGACCTCGTCGTCGCGCGCCGTGACGAACAGGATCGGCGTCCAGTCCTGCTCCGCGCGCAACGCCCGGCACACCTGGATGCCGTCGAGTCCCGGCAGCCCGATGTCGAGCAGGACGACGTCCGGACGGTCCCGTCGGACGGCCGCGAGGCCACCACGCCCGTCTCGTTCGACGTGGGTCCGGTAGCCGGACAGCTCCAGCTGCAGGCTGATCATCTGGGCGATCGACGGGTCGTCCTCCACGACCATGACCAGCGGTCGGCTCGAGTCCGGCATCACCGGGCGACTCTACGACCGCCCGATGCACGTGGGGTGTCGAGACGGTCAAGGTCGTGTTCGGGTCCTGTACGCGTGAGAGCCAGCACCCGGAACCCGGCCGGTGCTGTCCGGCGTTCAGCAGGGGCGGGTTAGGGTCGAGCCCGCACGCAGCGCAGGCCACCATCGCCCACTGCCGGTGAGGACGAGAGGGGACCAGGTGTCGCAGTCAGCGCCCGGCTTGTCCCTCGCGGCGGACCCCGCTCTCGACGCCGAGCGTCGGCGTGGGTTGCGCCAGATGCGTCTCGTCGCCCTGTCCTTGCTGGTGCTGGCCGCCGCGGTCTTCCTCGCCACCCTGCGCGTTGCGGACCACCCGTTCTGGGGGTTCGTCCACGCGGGGGCCGAGGCCTCGATGGTGGGCGCGATGGCGGACTGGTTCGCGGTCACCGCGCTGTTCCGGCACCCGCTCGGCATACCCGTCCCCCACACGGCGTTGATCCCGCGGCGCAAGGACATGCTGGCCCAGAGCCTGCAGGACTTCATCGGCGAGAACTTCCTGCGCGAGGACATCATCCGCGAGCGGGTCCTGACGGCCGAGGTGAGCAACCGGGTCGCGGGCTGGGTCCTCGAGCCCGCCAACGCCCGCCGGGTGGTCGACGAGGCGTCCCACGTCGTCACGATCGGTCTCGAGCGCCTGCGCGACGAGACCGTCGCCGAAGTCGTCCAGGACTCCGTGATCCCACGGCTGCGCGAAGAGCCGATCAGCCCCATCGCCGGCAGTCTCCTCGGGGAGGTCGTCCGCGACAAGGCCCATCATGGACTGGTCGACCTGGCGCTCGGCGAGGTACACCGATGGCTCAGCGAGAACGGCGAGACGTTCATGCGGGTCGTCGGTGAGCGCGCCCCGTGGTGGGCGCCCACCCGCGTCAACGAGGTGGTCATTGCCCGGTTGCACGTCGAGTCGGTGCGTTGGCTGCAGGAAATCAGGGACACGCCGAACCACTCCGCGCGGCTGGCGCTCGACGACTTCCTGACCGACCTGGCCGAGGACCTGCTCCACGACGAGGCGACCATGGAGCGTGCCGAGCGCCTCAAAGTGCGCATCCTCGACCACCCGCAGCTGCTGACCAGCGTCGTCTCACTGTGGCGGGCCTTCCGCACCGCGCTCGTCGAGGCCCTCGGGGACGGTGACGGGCCGCTACGGATCCGGATCCAGACCGAGCTCGAGCGGTTTGCCACCCGGGTCCGGCAGGAGCCGGAGCTGCGCGGTCGCCTGGACGGCTACGTCGCAGACCTGGCCGCGTTCGCCGTCGACCGTTACGGGCAGGAGCTGACCGCGGTCATCGGCTCCACGATCAACCGCTGGGACGGCGACGAGACCGCCGAGCGAATCGAGCTCTTCGTGGGCCGCGACCTGCAGTTCATCCGGATCAACGGCACGATCGTCGGCGGTCTGGTCGGGCTTATCATCCACGCCGTGGTCGTGCTCGTCACCTGAGCGTCAGTGGGCTGCGTTCGTCACCGTCTCGACGATCGGGTCGTGGATCACCTTCGCGTCGTCGGCCTCGCCTCCGGGGTTGGCTCCGCCGAGCCCGACGCGAACCATTTCCTCGATCGCCTTGCCGGTGTCCGGGTCGACGCTCTTCCAGTAGTCGAAGGCCCGCTCCAAGACCGGGCTCTTGACGCCGCCGAGCAGATGTCCGGCGACGTTCTCGACGAACATCTCCCGCTGCGCGTCGTCCCACACCTCGCGCACCAGCAGACCGGCCTGGCCGAAGTCGTCGTCCTCGGCACGCAGCGTGTATGCCTGGCGCACCATCGAGCCGTCGGCCTCCCAGCCGTCCTCAACCTCACCGACGATGTCGGCGTAGCCGCGGCCCTGGCTGTTCGGCGCATACACCGGCTCGTTGCCGTTGTGGTCGAAGGCCATCGGGCCGTCTTGCGTATAGGTGTTCAGCTCCACGCGGGGTCGGTTGACCGGCAGCTGCAGGTAGTTGGTGCCGATCCGGTAGCGGTGGGTGTCCGAGTAGGCGAACGCCCGCCCCAAGAGCATCTTGTCGGGGGAGAACCCGATCCCGGGAACGACCGCCGATGGTTCGAACGCCGCCTGCTCGATCTGGGCAAAGAAGTTGTCCGGGTTCTTGTTCAAGGTCATCGTCCCGACCTTGATGAGCGGGTAGTCGCTGTGCGACCAGATCTTCGTCACGTCGAAGGGGTTGTAGCGGTAGGTTTTCGCGTCCTCGTAGGGCATCACCTGGATGGACAGCGTCCAGGTCGGGAAGTCGCCCGCGTCGATGGCGTCGTGGAGGTCGCGGCGGTGGTGGTCAGCGTCCTCACCGGCGATCCGCATCGCCTCGGCGCCCGTCAGCCCCTCGACGCCCTGGTTGCTGTGGAAGTGGTACTTGACCCAGTGCTTCTGACCGGACTCGTTGACCCAGAGGAAGGTGTGCGAGCCATAGCCGTTCATGTGCCGGAAGGTTTTCGGGATCCCCCGGTCACCCATCAGGTAGGTCACCTGGTGGGCCGACTCGGGGTTGAGGGACCAGAAGTCCCACTGCATGTGGTTGTCGCGCAGACCGGAGCCGCCGAGACGCTTCTGGCTGCGGATGAAGTGGGGGAACTTCATGGTGTCGCGGATGAAGAAGACCGGGGTGTTGTTGCCGACCAGGTCGTAGTTGCCCTCGGTCGTGTAGAACTTCAGCGCGAAGCCGCGTGGGTCGCGCCAGGTATCGGGGGAGCCCTGCTCACCCGCGACGGTGCTGAACCGGGCGAGCATCTCGGTGGTCACGCCCTGCTGGAAGAGCGCGGCCTTGGTGTACGCCGACACGTCCTCGGTCGTCGCGAAGGTGCCGAACGCACCGGATCCCTTGGCGTGCACGTTGCGCTCCGGGATCCGCTCGCGGTTGAAGTGCGCCATCTGGTTGAGGAAGTGCACGTCGTGCAGCAGGATCGGCCCGTCGGCGCCGAGGGTGAGCGAGTTGCGGTCGCTGACCGCGGGCGCCCCGGTGTCGGTGGTGGAGCCGAGCTCGGCTTCCGTGCTGGGTGCGGTCTGGATTGACTCGCTGCGGACCGTGGTGTCCGTCATCAGTTCTCCTCGGGGTTCTCGGACGTTCTCGGGTTGACAAGGTGCTCGGTCTCGACCTCGGTATGCGTACGGTCGCCGGCTACGGACCGGCAGTCGGAGCAGATGCCCCAGAAGACGACCTCGGCCTCTTCGACGACGAAGCCATGGGTGTCGCTGGGCTCCAGGCAGGGTGCCTCGCCGACGACGCAGTCGACGTCGCCGATCGCGCCGCACGCGCGGCAGACGACGTGGTGGTGGTTGTCGCCGACGCGGTTCTCGAAACGGGCGGGGGAGCCAGAGGGCTCGATCCGGCGGGTCAGGCCGTGCTGGGTCAGGACGCGAAGGACGTCGTAGACGGCCTGGGTCGACACCGTGTGGTGCCGCTCGCGGACGGCGCTCGCGATCGAGTCGACATCGGCATGCGACAGAGACTCGAGCTCGTGGAGCACGGCGACACGAGGTCCGGTCACTCGTAGACCTGCGGACCGCAGTCGGGTCTGCACGCTTGCTCGGGTGTCCGTCGTCATTCATC
>NZ_JBDTKA010000131.1:0-5414 GCF_039935575.1 Lapillicoccus sp. | reverse complement strand
GGTCACGAGGTCGTCGTCGTCGACGACCTCTCCAACGGGTATGCCGCCAACATCGCCGGTCTCGACCTCACCTTCCACGAGGGTTCGGTCCTCGACCGCGACCTCCTCGCGACGGCACTGGGTGGGGCCGACTCTGTTGTCCACCTGGCCGCGCTCGGCTCGGTGCCGCGGAGCCTGCAGGACCCGTTGCGCAGCCATCACGCCAACGCCACCGGCACCCTCACCCTGCTGGAAGCCGCCCGAGCTGCAGACGTCTCACACGTCGTCGCCTCGTCATCGAGCTCGGTTTACGGGATGAACCCCGCATTGCCCAAGAACGAGCGCGAATGGGTGCGCCCCGTCAGCCCCTATGCCGTCTCGAAGCTCGCAGAGGAGCAGTACGTCCTGGCCTACCAGCAGTCGTTCGGGTTGGAAACGCTGGCTTTTCGCCTCTTCAACGTCTTCGGGCCGAGGCAGATGCCAGGCCACGCCTACTCCGCGGTCATCCCGATCTTCCTCGACGCAATCCTGCGCGGAGCGCCGATGCCGGTGCACGGAGACGGGACGCAGTCACGCGACTTCACCTACGTCGCAACGGTATGCAGTGTGCTGATGGACGCGGTCGAGCGCCGGGTCACGCATCCCGAACCGGTGAACCTGGCGTTCGGCACGAACACGCCTCTGACAGAGCTGATCTCGACGATCGAGGACGTCACGGGTCTGAAGGCCGACGTCCACCACGAACCGTCGCGGCCTGGTGACGTCCGCGCGTCGCGCGCGGACAACACGGTGCTGCGCTCGTTGTTCCCCCACGTCCAGCCGGTCTCGCTGCACCAAGGGCTCGAGGAGACGCTGTCCTGGTTCAAGGACGCGTCGTGACCAACCTGGTCGTGATCGGCCAGGGTTATGTTGGCCTGCCGATGGCGTTGCGCGCCAGCGAGGTCGGACTCTCCGTCATCGGTCTGGACACGGCCCCCGAGGTGGTCGAGCACCTGAACGCCGGCCACTCCCACATCGACGACGTCAGCGACGCCGCCCTGGCCGCGGGCATCGCCGCGGGTTACCGAGCGTCCACCGACGCGTCCGTCATTGCGGACGCCGACGTCGTCGTGGTGTGCGTGCCCACCCCTCTGACGGAGGACGGTGGCCCTGACCTGAGGCCGGTCGTGAACGCCGCCGGTGTGATCGGTGAGCACGTGCGCGAGGGTGCCCTCGTCGTCTTGGAGTCGACAACTTATCCCGGGACGACCGAGGAGGTGTTCGCCCCTCTCGTGCTCGGCGAACGCTGGGAGGTCGGCACCCACATACGGATTGCGTTCTCTCCCGAGCGGATCGACCCCGGCAACGCGACGTACGGCGTGCGCAACACCCCGAAGGTCGTCGGCGGCATCACGCCGACCTGCACGGCCGCGGCGCAGGAGTTCTACGGGCTGTTCGTCGACGACGTGGTCCCGGCCAAGGGAGTCCGCGAGGCCGAGATGGCCAAGCTGCTGGAGAACACCTTCCGGCACGTCAACATCGCCCTCGTCAACGAGATGGTGCGGTTCTGCAACGAGCTCGACATCGACCTGTGGGACGCGATCGACGCGGCGGCGACAAAACCGTTCGGATACATGGCCTTTCGACCCGGACCGGGTGTCGGGGGGCACTGCATTCCGGTCGACCCCGCATACCTGAGCCACCGGGTTCGAGCCAAGCTCGGCTACGCCTTCCGCATGGTCGAGCTCGCCGAGGAGATCAACACGGCGGCCCCGCTCTACGTCGCGCAGCGCGTGCAGGCAGCCCTCAACGACGTCGGCCTTGCCGTCAGAGGCGCGCGGGTCCTGCTCGTCGGCGTGACCTACAAGCCGGACGTCTCCGACCTGCGGGAGAGTCCCGCCGGCCCACTCGCCGACCGGCTCGCCGCGTGGGGAGCAGACCTCGCCTACCACGACCCGCGGGTGCCGCGCTGGGTCCGTCGTCCCGACGACCCGGCAACCGCGCTGACCTGTGTCGACGACCTCTACGACGCGGCCGCCGCAGCCGACGTCGTCGTCCTGCTGCAGCAGCACCGGGCCTACGACCTCGCCCGGCTCGCTCAGGTCTCCCGGCTGCTGCTCGACACCCGGGGCTCCGTTCCGACCGACGACCCGGCCGTCGTGCGGCTGTGACCCGAGCGGCCGAGCCGGGCCCACGCGCGACGCAGGCACTGGGCTGGACCCGGTCCTGGGAGATGGTCCGGTTCGCCGCGGTCGCCGTCGTGCTGGTCGCCGGCGCGTGGTCGTCACCGGCTCCGGCCGTCTTCCACCTGCCGTGGCCGGGTTCGGTGCTCGACCTCGCGTCGTTCCTCGCCCTGTTTGTGCTCGTCGCCGACCTGTTCGCCCGAGGCTGGGTCCGCCCGCCGACGCCGGTGCTGCTGCTCGCGGCAGTGAGCATCGTCCTCGGCCTCGTATCGGTCTCGTGGACGACCAACAGGTTTGCGTCACAGCTGTTCGCGGTCAACTCCGCGCAGGCTCTGGTGCTGCTGTGGATGGTGCAGGCCGTCCTGCGTGGGGTCCGCCCTCGTGCAGTCGTCGCCGTCATCGGGGGCTGGGTCGTCGCGCTGCTGGTTCCGTGCGCGTTGCTCTGGGCGGAGGTGCCCGGATACCTGCCGCCGAGCACCCTCGACCCCACGTCCGGCGACTACATCTCCTACTTCGCGAGGCTGTCGCACCCCTGGATCGGACGGTCCAACAACATCGCCGTGCTGCTGGCGGTGCCGATCATCCCGCTCGCCGTCTGGGGCGTGCGCCACCGCAGCTGGATGGCCCGGCTGTTCGCCGCCCTCGCCCTCGTCGCCACCGTGATGACGCTCAGTCGAGGCACCCTGCTCGCGCTGATCGCAGGGGCGGTGCTGCTGGTGGTCCTCGCGCGCCGGGAGGCTGCCTCGCTCTGGCGGTGGGCGCTCGCCTCCCTGGGAGCCTCGGTGGTCGCGGTCCTGCTGATGTTCCTCTTCAATCCCGCCAGCCGTGAGCACATGGCCTCCCGCACCTCGGCCACCAACATCGACGCGCGAGGCGACCTGCTGGCCGATGCGCTCGCGGCGATCCGGGCCTACCCGCTGCGGGGCCAGGGTCCGTCGGTGACCCCGTCGTTCCACAACATCGCCATCCAGCAGCTGGTGGACTTCGGAATCGTCGTGGGTGTGTTGGTCAATGTCCTCCTGGTGACGGTCGTGCACTGGTGGTGGTTCGGGCGCCGCCGGCGCGAGACGAGGTGGATGGCGGTCGCCTGTGGGGTGGCGGTCGCCGTGCAGCTTGGGTCATGCCTGGTCGAGGCGAGCTACGAGGGTGGGTTCCTGCGCAACCTCATGTGGCTCTCGTGGGGACTGCTCCTGGCCCTGTATGCCGCCGAACACCGCTTTGGCCACAACAACTGACCGTGACGTCGCCCGTTGTGTCGACTGCCCGCTTCTGGCCGCAACAGTCGACCGTGGGACCAGTCGTAGCGGCCGCGCCCTCACGCTCGGGGCGCCCTGGTCCCCAGGATGTGTCCGACGAAGCTCGCGACCACCTCCGGCGGCTGGAAGTCGCGCACCGAGACCTCCCGCGCGGCCGCACCCAGACGGTGGGCCAGCCCAGGGTCGGCCAGCAGCCTTCCCACGGCGTCGGCCAGCTGTCGGGCGTCGTCCACGTCGACGAGCAGCCCCGTCTCGCCGTCGCGCACCGAGTCGATCGCTCCCGTCGCACGCGTGGTCACCGTCGGTACCCCCATCGCACCGGTCTCGAGGACGACGTTGGGGAACCCCTCACGCCTCGACGGCAGCACATGCACGTCCATCAGTGCCACGTAGGGCCGGATGTCGTCGACGTGCCCCGCGAGCACTACGCGCGACTCGCCCCGCAGCCTGGAAACCCATCCGGCGGAGTCGCTCTCGTTCTGTGCCCCGAGCACGAGCAGCTGCACCGCAACCGCTCGCTGCCGCAGCAGGTGCAGCGCCGACAGCAGGGCACCGACCCCCTTGTCAGCGGTGACCCGGCCGATGAAGCCGACAACCGGCAGGTCGTCGACGAGCCCGAGACTCGCTCGCAGCTCGGCGTCCCGAGCACGGGGCGCGAACCGCTCCGTGTCCACGCCGTGCGAGCTCGCGGGTTTGATGACGCGCAGCTTCGAGACCCGAGTCAGCCTGTGCGCCAACACCTCTCGGGCAAGCGACGGTGAGTTGGCGATCACGACATGTGCACTGGCCGAGGTGAGGCGCTCCGTGGCGGCAAGGAGCCGGCGCCGTCGACCGTGCTCGCCCTCGAGGCGCAGACCCCCGACGTAGTAGGCCCGACGAGGTACGCCTGTCAGCCGGGCCGCCACCATTCCCAGCAGGCTCGCTTTGGGTGTCGCCGTGACCACGAGCGCCGGCCGTTCGTTGCGTAGCAGGCGTACCCACTTCCGAAGTGCGCCCGAGTCGGCTCGCGCGTCGATGTCACGGCTCATCGGGAGCGCCGCGACGCGAACGCCCGGCGTCGCGGCGAGCAGGTCCAGCTCGGGTCCGGGCGACGACACGACCAGGACCTCGAACCCGGCCTCGCCCAGCTGCCGCAACAGCTCGCGGTGGAACGCGTGGACGGTGACCGGGATCGTGCTCGCCACCACCGCGACTCGCGGCCTCGCCCGACCGGTCACGGCTGCACCGTCGCCATCCAGGAGTCGGCCCACCGGTCGAACGAGTAGTGCTCCGCGACCTGCTCCCGAGCGCGCGCTCCCCACAGAGCCCGCGTCTCGCCCGGGGCGCGGAGGACCGTCGTCAGCGCGTCGACCCAGTCCGACTGCGAGGTCGCGGCGGAGCCCCCCAGCACGTCGAGCGCCGCCCGGTTCGCGCCGACCGGGGAGGCGACCATCGGCAGACCGGCCGCCGCATACTGCAACAGCTTGTATGCGCACTTGCCCCGGGCATACGGGGTGTCGGTCAGTGGTCCGATCGCGACGTCTCCGGCACAGATTGAGTCGGAAGTCGTTGTACCCCAGTCCGTTCGCTCCACGATCGGGTCCAGTTCTCCGAGACTGGCGCTCCCCGCGCTGATCACATGAACCCGAGCCCCCGTTCGCCGGTGCACCTCCGACAACGCGGGGGCGATGCCGAGAAGGTATGCCTCGGTGGAGGGCGATCCGACCCAGACGATGCGTGGTGTCTCGGCCACGGCGTAGTCGGTCTTGGTCCGGTAGGCCGCCGGCTCGACGCAGGAGGGGATGACGACGACCTCCCGGGCGGTCCGGGACGCCCGGTCGGCGAGGTAGTCGTTCCCGGCCACGACGACGTCGGCCGCGGCGACGGCCCGGGCAAACGTGTCGGCCTTGCTGAACAGCCGGCGCACACCGGAACCGGTGTCGTGGAACAGCGCGTCGTCGACGTCGTAGACCCCGTGTCCCGCCGACCGCAGCAGCCGCGACTCGAGGCGCCCGGTGCTGAGCGGCGACGCCTCGCG
>NZ_JBDTKA010000130.1:0-6708 GCF_039935575.1 Lapillicoccus sp. | reverse complement strand
ACGAGGAACGCGGCGGCTCCTCCCAGCACGGCGGTGATGCCGATCGCGGCCACGACCATCAGCACGCGCGCACGAGACGACGCCCGTCGGAGGGAGAGGGGCGAGCGGGCCGGCGGCCGGCGCTGCGCCGCCTCGACCGCGATGGCCTCGTCGGCCGTCGCCGGACCGTGCACCTGCGTCACTGCACCAAAATAGTCGACTGGCCGTCGCGGGGCAGGGCAATCGTCCTAACCTGACTGGTGAGATGCGCCAGTGAGCCAACACCACGTTGTCCCGGGGGATCGGCGATGTTTGTGAGACTGGTCCGGTATGCCTCGACCGCGCGATCTCCGGCCACCGGACGGCCGGCCGCCGTCTCGACGTTCGCCCGTGCGGCCGTGGCGGTGGTGGCGGCGTTGGCAGTGGTGCTCGCAGTCTCCGTCTGTGCCGCCTGCACCACGGATGCGTCGAGCCGGCCCGCCCAGGAGAGCACCGTCGCATCGGGAACGGGAACGGGAACGGCAGCACCGGTCTCCTCCTCCTCCGCCTCCTCCGTTGCGACCCCTGCGCTGTCCGGGGTCTGCCCCCCGTTGCCGTCCTTCCCTGACGCCTCGTGCACGGGCTGGCGCCACACGGGGGTGACGCTGCGGTCCGTGCCCGGCCAGCTGAGCAGCGGGCCGGGCTGGCATGTCGACTCGGCCGGAGGAACGTCATACCTCTACGTCACCGAAGAGGGCGCGGTTCTCGACGCCCTGGACATCAACCTGTGCGTCAAGGTCTTCGCGAACAACGTGACGATCAGGCGATCGAGAATTGCGTGCGCGGGCACCTACGTGCTGGTGGCCGCTGACCTGCCGACGGCATACACCGGCCTGACCCTGACCGATGTGGAGATGGACGGGTTAAGCCAACCGGCTTCGGAGTCGATCGCCGTGCTGGCCACGACCGGAGCCCGCTACACCCGCTTGGACATCCACGGGATGGCGAGCAGCGGGCCTCGCCTGACCACTGACGACGTCCTCGAGGACTCGTACGTCCACGACTTCGTCTGCGCTCCGCCGCTGCACCAGGCTGGGATCTCAGCCAACGACGGTGGCTCACGGATCGTGGTGCGGCACAACGCTTTCGACATCGACCCGAGGGGCGGGTGCACCACAGCCTCGTGGGAGATCGCCCTGGACTTCGGCACCTACGACACCGTCACGACCGAGGAGAACCTGTTCGATGGCGGCGCCTACTGCGTGTATGCGGGTGTCCTCGCTCCCGGAAGCCAGTTCCCGGTCGCCACGAACATTCGGTTCTCGCGCAACGTGTTCGGGCGTAAGTACTCCCCAGAGTGCGGTGAGTTCGGGCCGGTCGCGCAGTATGCGGACGGGGGCGGCAACGTCTGGACGGACAACACCTGGGGTCCGGGAGGAGCGGCCGACGCCCAACATCGGACGGGCGACCTCGTATCTCCCTGACCCACCCGAACTCCGGGAACCCGCCTCGAGGCTCACGGCTGGCTGCCATGCTGACAGGGTGACCCAGACCACGATCGGCGGTGGGATGCTCGCCGTCTCGTGGGAGTGGGTGCAGGCGCGCCCGTCGCTCGAGGGGGCCCGGGCCTCGCTCGGCGCAGGTCGGCACGTCGACGTCATCGGGAGTGACTGGTGCTGCACGATCGTCGGCGCGGAGCCGACTGATCGACTCTCGCCCGCGACCCACGAGATCTCCGTGCAGCTCGTCAAGGGCGGTCGGGTGTCGGGCCGGGACATCCAGGCGGACGATGTCGCGCGATGGCTGTCTGGGGACGAGGCGGCCTGCTCTGCGGCCTTGAACGAGGTCCAGCCGCCCTTCGCCGCCATCCACTACGACCGATCAGGGGACGCCCTGCGCGCCATGACGGACCGGCTGGGGTTGCGGCACATCTATGCCTGCACCGGTGACGGCTGGGCAGCGCTGTCCACCTCGAGCGCGGCGCTGGCACGGCTGCTGGGTGCCGGACTCGACCTGGAGGCTTTGGGTACGATCAGCCTGCTCGGCTGGCACGTCGGACAGCGGACGAGCTTCCGCGGCGTGCGCAAGCTGGCACCCGGTGCCGTCGCGACTCTGCAGCGCGGTGTCCTTGTCGAAGCGAAGCCGGCGAACATCGGGACGCGGGCGTCGCGAGACCTCGCAGCGTCGGTGGGGGCGGCGACCGACATCGTGCGCGCCGGGGTCAACTCTTTCCTCGACGACCACCCCGACTCGTTCCTCCAGCTCACGGGCGGCATCGACTCCCGCATCCTGTTGGCCGCCGTCCCCCCACAGCGCCGGCGTTACCTGACGGCGATGACGTTGGCGGTCCCCGGCAGCCCCGACGCCGCGATGGCGGCCGATCTCTCGCGTCGAGAGGAGATGGCGCATGTCGTCGTCGACGTCGCCGCGACGTCGCCCGCTTCGCCCGAGCACGCCTACCAGGTTACCCACACCGGGGCCGAGCGACTGGACTTCTCCGCCGACCCACTGGCCTGGGCGGGACTGCACCTCGCCGAGGCGTCCGTGGAGCAGCGCCCGCGTCTGTCGGGTCTCGGCGGCGAGGTGGTTCGGGGCTTCTACTACGTCGGGCCCGCGTGGCGGATGACGGTCAGTCCTCGCAAGGTCCGATGGCTGGCGGCCTGGCGGCTCTTCCCCAACGAGTCGGTTCCCGACGACGTCCTGGAGGACGATTTCGCTAGTGAGCGGCGCAGGTCGACTCTGGAGAGGCTGACGCAGACGCTCGACGGGTTGGGGCCGAACTGGGCGCAGGCTACCGATGACTTCTACCTCTGGCACCGGATGCAGCGCTGGGCGGGGGTGACGACGACGTCGACGTGCTACGACCGACTGGTCAGCAACCCGATGCTCGACGTCGGCTTCATCTCGGTGGGCCGCTCCGTGCCACCGCGATGGAAGGCGGGCAGTCAGTACCTCAGCCGGATCCTGGTCGAGCTGGACCCCGACCTGGCCACGTTACCGCTCGACGGACGCCCGCCGCCGATGTCGTACGCGTACCCCGGCCCGGGCAGTGCGGTGCGGCAGGCAACACTGCTGGGACGCAAGGTCGTGCGGAAGGTGGCCCAGCGGGTCGCTTCCCAGACCCAAGCGCCTGCGGGCGGGGCGGTCATCGCGGACCTGGTCGTCCAGCATTGGCGCCAACATCCGGAGCTGCTGGAGCACGCACGACGGATCGGTGTCGTTCGTGAGGACTGGCTGGATCAGGTGCTGGATGGGCGGACCGTGCCGACCGCATCTTCGGTCGGGTTTCTCGTAACCCTTTCGGCCGCATCAGACGCGCTCGTTGGACCAGCCGCCGGCTCCGTCTGACCGCGCCGGTAAAGGCCGCGCAGCGCGCCGATACACCCGACCAGGAGGAAGAGCATCGATGCCGCCATCGGGAACGAGAAGGCGTCGAACATCGCAAAGCTGGTCGCTCCGGCAGCCACAGCGGCGCTCAACGCGACGCTGAGGCTGCGGGTCACCGGGTCGGACACCGCTCGGCGGATTCTTAGGCCGACCACGATCGCGGTCACGAAGACGGCCAACAGGCTGGCGACGCCGACGAACCCGATATCGATGAGAGACCCGAGGTACTGGTTGTCGAGGATGCGATAGCGGGGAAGGAAGGTCAGGAAGCCGCGACCGAAGATCGGTGCCTTCTCGATGAAGTCCCACGCGAGGGGATAACTGCCAGTGCGCGACTGCGCGCTACTGTCTGAACCGACCGTCGTGAACAAGCCCAGGAAGGTCCCCAGCAGGCCGGGGACGACGAGGTACAACGCGGCCGCCAGGCCGGCGATCGCCACAATCGCCCGAACACGGACGGCCTTGCTCCAGGTGGGCATCAGGAACGCCAGGACGACGGCGGTGCACACGATGGCCGAGCGAGAGATCGAGATCGGGACCACGACCGCGATCGCCACCGCCGGCCACCAACGCCGGATGACGCTCTGGTGAGTCGAGTGGAACGCGTAGTGCAAGGCGATCGGCAACACCATGGTCAGCACCGCGCCGAACTCCAGCGGATGGACCGCCGTGCCGGACGGCCGCTGGAAGCCCTCGCGCTGGTCGATGCCGCCGATGCTGTGGTTGATGGTCAGCCCGGGCAGCGAGATCTTGTCGACGAACGACTCTCCCGTGAGGAACTGCAGGATGCCGAGGACCGCGATGGCCCCGGCCGTCAGCGTCAATAGCGAGAGCAGGCGGTCGAGCTGCGTCCGCGTCCGCACGCCGTCCGAGCAGACAAAGACGACACCGAGCCACGCGCAGACGCTGACCACGCCCATCTGCATGGATCGCAGCTCGTCGTCGGAGATCTGGCGAGCGGCGCCCGCGATGTAGCTGGCGAGAACGGCTCCGAGGAAGATCAGCACCGTGAGGGACTGGAGCGCGGAGCCCGCTTCGCGGGGGGCCGGGCGCCGGATTCCTTCAACGACGCGCCACCCCAGCATGCCGACCCCGAGGAGTTGTGCTGGGCTCCCCGCTCCGCCGAGCGGTCCGATCACGAGCTGAGAGGGGATCAGCAGGAGCAGCAGGACGAAGAGGCTCAACACCGTCGTGGCGTCCCAGCGCCCGCCCATCGGCCATGGGCTGTGTCTGGGCTGCGCGCCCACGGTCATCGCAGAGCAGAGATGGGGTCTGTGTCGAGCTCGACGGGCATTCCGTTGCTGGAGACCCTCCGTCCCGGGTCGCTCGACGACGTGGTTACGAGCTCTCTGTCGTCCTCGTCCACGTCGGGCAGCGTGTTCGCGTCCGGCGTCGGCCTGGCCCGGCTACGGCCGATGCGATGCAGATGTCGGTGGGGCCTGGCGCGGCGCAGCAACAATGCGTCGAGGAGAACGACGAGCACGATGCTCAGGCCCAGGCCCAGGCCCGCCGCCGCGACCACGGCCCGAGTCTGCGCCTTGCGGTCGGGGACCGGGTCGCGGTCCTGGGCGAGGATCCGGGAGGTGATGTAGGCCGACGGCCGCACCTCAGTGCCGGTCTGCAGGGCCACGAGGGTCGGGGCGACCGTGTTGACGATCACGTCGAGATCTGCGCGCGCTCGGGCCGCGTCGACGTTCGCGGCCGTGACCAGGATGACCGGAGCGCTCGTGGTCACGTCCGAGCCGACCGTGAACTCGCTCGTCACTCCGGCGGCTTTGTATGCGGCGACGGCGGTGTCGTCGGTCATCGCCCGTGAGACGACCTGGGCGGATGCCGACAGGCCACCGAGAGCCAGGTAGGGGTTGCTCCCCGTTGGCACTGAGCTCTGAGGTGGCAGGAGCAGCACCCAGGCTTGCGCTTGGTAGCTCGCGTGAACGAGCTTAGCGCCGGCGACGACGAGTCCGCCGGTGAGTAGAAGACACGCAAGCACGGCATACCAACGGCGAACGAGAGCCCCCCGCAGATCTGCGACGAACATGGTGACGCCCCTCGTTCCCCGGGCACCGACTGTCCCGAATCTTGAGCAAAGATTACAGGTCGGCGCTTTTGGGGGGTCGAGATTGGCAATTTGTCACCGTCGGCACCCGACCCTTGAGACGATGGTGCGGAAGGAGTGTTGCATGTCGCTATTGGACCTGATGTCCGCGCTTCGCCGGTGGTGGCTCGTGGCTCTCGTCGGCCTCGTCCTCACGCTGGCGGGCGGACTATTGGTGCGCCCGACCGTGGTCTACACCGGCCAGGTCGACGTGCTGCTCACCCTGCCCAAGGACGAGGATCTCCCGAACTCCTACCAGTCCACGACCCCGGCCCTGGTCGCCACGGCCGGGATCATCGCCGACGACCTGCATGGACCGTCGAGCGACGCGAGGACGTCGTCCACGGGCGTCACCCTTGCTGGCCGCGGGGTGGAAGACGGGTGGTCCGTCCTGCTGCCCAACGCCGGCGGACAGTGGGTCGACGACTACGAGGAGGCCCGCTTGGCCGTCGAGGCGACCTCGTCCAACCCCAGCACGGTCTCCAGCCGGTTGGCCGAGCTAGTGGACCGGATCCGCGCAGACCTCACGCGCCGTGAGGACGAGGCACAGGTCTTGGCTGCCAACCGGATCCGGATTCAGGTCAGCCCCCAGGCACCGCAGATCCCTGGCGACGCGGGTCGACCGAGCCAGGCCCGGGCGATCGCCATTCTCCTCGGTCTGAGCCTGACCGTAGCTGCCGTTGTCGCGATCGACCGCAGGCAGACCCGTCTGGGGACGAGGTCCCTGCTCAGGAGGTCTGCCTCCGGTCGACGGTGGGGACGTGGCGACTCACCTGATCGGGTCACCGATCCGGTGGTCGCCGTTGGCCGCAGCCCCTCCGCCCCAGACGTTGCCGGAGAACGTGTTCCCGTTGGAGCCGGCGTTCACCTGGGCGATCGGGCCGAAGTAGCCGCACTCAGAGGTGTACTTCCGTCCGAAGGTGTTGTCCTCGATCCGGATGTTTCGCGACTGCGCGAACGGTGAGCCGGGGACGTACTGCGCTGCATACATGCAGTAGGCACCCCCGTTGACGAGGTTGCCCTGGATCAGGACCCCGTTGTAGCTACCGAAGTCGGGGTCGACACCGATGGACGTCGACGCACAGCCCTGGTCGGTGGTGTTGATGTCGACGTTGTTGCCCAGCACCTTGATGTTCGACCCGCCGTCGTTGGCGGTGGTTCCTGCGGAGTGCCACCCCGGAGCGCAGACGAAATCATGGATGTAGGAGTCCTGCAACGTCGTGTTCGATGCCAACCGCGGACCCGACGAGCCGTAACCGTGGATGTCG